>JBCCAG010000008.1:0-18350 GCA_039814955.1 Cyanobacteria bacterium P01_A01_bin.135 | reverse complement strand
GGCCGGGGGCAGCTCCGGGGTGTCCAGCAGCTCTCCCTTGAGGATGGCCACGATGTAGTCCACCGTTTGCTCCAGGGCTGTCTTGCCATCGGGCAGGGTGACGTTGGGATCGAGAATTCCCCCGGGCACTTGGTGACCCACAGGCCCTAGGGAAATAATTGAGATATTGCCGTAGCGCCTGGCCCGGTTCCAATAGGAGAGGGGAAGAAGCCTCCAGCGCCCCGGGAACATGATGGGGCCGATGCGCTCGACGCCGTCTTTTTCCCCCACTAGGTGGTAGAGCTGCTCCAGCTTCAAAATATTGCAGTTGCCGCTGATCACCCCCCCCAAAGAAATCACGTCGATGGGGGCACTGAGGGCGCGCTTCAGGACCGGGGCACAGGCGCAGGAAATTTGGCCGCCGCCGCTATAGCCAATCAGGGTGATGGGGATACCGCTGCCCACCTCGTAGCCGTTTTTCACCAGGCCGTTGTACACCACCTGGGCCACGCCGTGGTTATAGAGCGGGCCGTAGCGGCGGTCGGCGGACACCCCCACAATCAGCACATTGCGCAGGTTGACCAGCAGACCTAGCAGGGCCATGGGGTTGGCAAAGCGGGCTCGGTCCGCCGCCTTCCACAAGAAGGCCAAAGGCCGGTCTTCGTCCAGGGGGTTATTGAGTACCGAGTAGGGCATGATGCCGCGAATCAGGGCGGTGCCAGCGGGCAGCGATCGCTCTAGGGCGTCCAAAAAGTCCTCGATATCCGGCAGGTATTCAAAGGTAGACTTGCCAATGCCATCCAAATAGACCAGGTAGCGGGTCACCGAGGGGCGGGCATTATCGCTGGTATTGCTGGCTTCGGCTTGTCCGGCAATAAAGGCTTCCCCGGCGTTCACTGTCATGTCGATGTCGTCGCTGTACCAGCCCGCCCACCAGCCCAGGGTCTCTAGGGGGGCGAGCAGCCCGGCTACCACCAGCCCCACCAGCCCCACCCAGGTAAAGTCCACTAGGGTTCCCAATAGCCGGGGCAGTTCTCCAAAGTCCAATAGCCAGCGCCGCAGGGGTCGCAGCGCTACAACTACTGCTACAGTCAGCCCCACCATCCCCAGCAGCCCTAAAATCGTCCTCAGGGTGCGGGACTGCTGTCCGCCGCCGCTGCCGCCCCCGGCTGTAATCTGCGTTAGCCGCCGCTGCAGGTCGTCGGTGTGGGCAAAGTCGCTGATTCGGCCCCGCAAAATTTCCATGATGTCCTGCCGCTGGGTCACCAACTCCACCCCGGCCACCGCGTTGATCAGCCGGTTACCCAAGCTGGCGATGGGCTGACCCACCGTGTTCTGGAGGAGCTGCAGCACGATCCACCCCAGGGCAATGTAGCTGAGAGCCGGCCCAAACCCCAGACCCGCCACCGCGCTAAACCCCACCACCATGGCCAGCAGTTGCCACACTGAGAGCAGGGTCAAAATCGGCACCCCTAGGTAAGGGAGCGCCCCTAAAAAGCTAAAGATCAGCGGCGCGTAGCTGAGCCCTAGAATGATTACCAACACCCGCAGGGGCACATCTACGGTCCAGGGCAGCAGGGTGAGCAGCCAGGTACTCAAGATCAGGAAAAACGAGCCCGCCGCGAACAGTACAGCGTTGATCACCAAACCCAGCACAAACCGTAGGGGCTGCACCTGGTTGATAAATAGGATGATCGCCTGGGCAAAGGCCCGCGAAAGTCCCGCAATCACGGCGATCGCGGCGGCAGTCCATATGCCGTGGGAGAGGGTAGCCACCTCTGGCAATGCCGTTTTGCTGAGGGTAAAAGCCCAGCCAATTAGCTCCCATAAGCGCTGCGTAATCCCCAGCATAAGTAACCCCGTGGACTTGAAAGAGCGACTCCCCCAAGGATACCGACATTCTGCCTAGGCGTCGCCATTGCCCCCCCTAAGAACTAAAGAAGCCCGACCCTTGTAAGGGCCGGGCTTTAGATTACGAGGATGACCGAGCGGGGTGCTGTCGGGAGGCTACGCTGCGACTGCCGCCACCATAGGCTCCACCACCAGCGTCAGATCCTCGCGACCTGTGATGCGAACGGCGGTTCCCGGCAGGATGGTGATGGGCTCCGAACAGCGGGCCCGCCACCAAGAGCCGCTGTACTTCACCCAGCCTGATTGATTAGCGGTGATTTCGCGGTCTACCAAAGCGTTGCTGTCGATGTACTGGAAGCGGTTGGAAGAAAAGATTGGTGAGGTCATGGCTAGTCTCTCCAGGAACAGTTTTGGATTTACACTTGAGCAATCAGCGCGAGCATTGAGCGAGAGTGGCTGCTTTCTACAGCAAGAGCAGAAATATGATGGCGGCAGTTGCGGCGGCGACGAAGCTCGAAGCCTGGCTGGCGGGATCTAAGTCTGCAGCATCGGCCGTGTAGTTGCATCCTGGGGTAATGCACTTGTAGTGGCTACCTCGGTGCACAATCCGGTTATTCTTGCAGTAGGGACAAGTCATATTCTCGGCGTGATTCCACTCAGCCCGGGGCTGCTGTAAGCCAGTTGTCATAGTGGTCCTCCAAGACTGTGAATACAGGTGCGATCTAAACGGAATGCGATTTGATGAAGAATAAAACAGCTCTAGCGGCAACAAATAAGGTTGGCGACCTCTAGTCCTGCCCGTTCGGGTGAAAACAGTTCAGGGCGCTAGAGCTGTAGACGTCAGGTGTAGGGACTCCGGTGCGCTAGCGGTGAGGCTAGCCCCCTTGCGTCCTTGGTCTCAACTATCGCAACCGACTGTTGATAAAAAATTGTGGAAACTGTCGATCGACAATTCTTAGACGATAAGATTTTCGAATATCGACCCGCTGAAATGCTTATGGCGTCTAAGGCTCTGAACCCGGCACAGAAAAAAGAAGTTTTTTTAAAGATTTTTTTTAACCCCTTCACAAGTGGCCACCGATGGACAATTGTTTGTCAGCGCTTTGATGCCGCTAATTCTACAGAAAGGCGCTACCCTTGAAAGGATTCTCTAGCGCGGCAGCTGGCCATATGCCGGGGCGATCGCCCGCTCCTGTGGGGTAGTGAGGGGGGCAGACTCCGAAATTATCTGCAATACTCTAACTTGAATTTAGTTCGACGCCGAATGTTCCCGTAAAATGAAGCATCGCGCACAGGTCCATCCCGATGGAGGTTGACGCCACGCCTGGCAAGCATGGCGGACTGTAGCTAACGAACCGGTGTCAGGTAATCTACTGGGTAATGACAAATCAGGGACAGAAGCATCTTAGGTTTTCGGCTGATGGGCAGCAGATGGCCCTGCGTGCCGCAAAGCATCAGTACGGAGCAAATACATGGCAGAGTCGTCTTAGCCGTGACGCCAAGGTTCATCGGCAGACGGTTCGACGTGCCTTACTGGAGCGTGAGCCGATTCGCCTAGACAACTTTGATAAAATTTGCGCGGAGCTGGGCCTGCTAATAGACGACGTCTGCGCCCCGGGCTCTGCGTCCCATCACAATGGGAGCAACGGCAGCGGAACCCCTGTCGACGACGGCGTTGATCGGCTGGTGGAGTCCGTGCGCGGCTGCGTTAGCGATCGCATCCAGGAGTCCTGCGGCACGATTCAGATGTTGGCCAACCGCTTGCCCATCAGCCGGTTTGTGGAGCTCAACCTCCATCCCTTGTCGGCCCTGCCCGCGGAGCAGATGCGGCTTTCCCGGGTGGCGGGGGAATGGGGGGCCGCCCCCATTGAGCAGGATTTTGACCGCATCGGCATGTCGCAGCATATTGAACCGCCGATCTCCTGTCGGGAGGCGGCCAAGCGGCATCGGCGGCTGCTGGTCTATGGCTGGCCTGGGAGCGGTAAAACCAGCTACCTCAAGTGGCTCGCCGTTCAGTGCAACCAGGGAGAACTTCTGCAGCGCTACGTACCCGTGTTTTTGGAGATGCGCTCCTTTGCGCCCCGGGCGCGGCAGCAGGGGCTATACGAAGAAATTCGCCAGTACTTTGAATTTTGCCGGGTTGGCGATGTCGAGCGCACTACGCGCAAGCTGCTGCTGGAGGGGCGGGTACTGCTGCTCTTAGATGGCCTAGACGAGGTATTTGAGTCCCAGCGCTCCTTGGTATATGCCCAAGTGCAGGACATCCTCAGTAATTTCTACAACTGCCGGTTCGCCTTCTCTTGCCGCCTACCCCTGCCCGTGCCCTTCGGCGGCACCTTCGACAAGATGCTGATCGGCTCCTTCAACGCCCGACAGCGGCAGCGCTACGTCAACCACTGGTTTGAGGCGTCGCGGGCGGAGAACCCGTCCCAGATTACCCGTCAGTTTCTAGAGCGGCTCGGCAAGCACATCACCTACGGCGAGCTGACCCGCACCCCAATTTTGCTAGACCTATTGTGCCGGGTATTCCGCCAGTATGGCCGCTTCCCGCAGACTCGGGCCGATGTGTATGACCTGGGGCTGCAGAGCTTGCTGAAAGAAGAGGCCCACAATCTCCGGGACATCAGTGGTCTGAAGGATATCTCGTTAGAGGTGATCCGTGACCTGCTGCGGGCGATCGCTGCCGAATTTTTCCTGCGCCCTCAACTACAGACCGCCTTTGATCGCCGGGAGCTAGAGCGCCACGTCAAGGCGTACTTCGTTGAGCGGTTAGGGATGGCGGAGAACCGGATTGCCCCCAGCCGCATCATCAGCGATATCGAGCTCACCTACGGCTTACTCGTGCAGCAGGCCTCTAACCTCTGCTCCTTCTCCCACCTGACTTTTCAGGAGTACTTCACCGCCGAGCAGCTGATCAACACCAATCAGCAGGAGCGGGTGCTGCCCCACCTCAGCGATCCCCAGTGGCGGTTCGTGATTCAACTAGTGTCAGAGCTCCTGCGCCCGGAGCAGACCCAGGAATTTTTCACAGAGCTGAAGCGAGCGGTGGATGCCCTGGTGCTCCACAATCCCAAGGTGCTGCAATTTTTAGACTGGCTGGATGAGACCGCTGCCCTGACGGCCCAGAGCCTCCGCGTGGAGCGGCCCTACAAAGCGACCTTGCTGCGGGCCTGGTACTTCACCTTTACCTTTGAGGACCGATTCGTCGCCTCGACTAGCCAGCAGACGCGGCAGTTTGAGTTCCCGGAGCTCGACTATGCCACCAGCACCCTGCGGGGGGACGCCTTAGATATCCATGCCCTGCTGTATCGGGCCTGGCACACTACCCGCTTAGAAGAGGCAGAGACCGGGGACGGCACCCGCCGCCGCTACGCCCCCGCCGAGGCCCGCGCCAACTACCGGCAGTTTGTCCGCATCGTGGACGAGATATATACAAAGATGCGTCACGACCCGAAGCTAGAGGTGCAGTTTGACGGCTGGCGGGACATCATTCGAAATCAGCAGCAGCAGCACCGCCTGCCCCAAGACTGGTGGGACCACAACCGCAAGTACTGGCGGCAGCGCGTTGGGCGCTACATGGGAACAACCCACGGCCTGCGCTGCGATTGGGAGTTCAGTGAGGCAGACATTGCTCTGCTGTACGACTATTATGACGCCACCAAGCTGCTGTCGATTTGCTTAAACTTGGCCCGCCACGTCCACAAACAGCAGTATCAGCAGCTGGTGGAGGCCATGCTAAAGGTAGCCTAGTTCAGCAAAGGTGAGCATAATAGCCTACCTTAGACGTGTAGGCTTGCGCGTAGCCTTACTCAGAGGCGCTGGAGGAGCGCTGCCGCTTAATAATCGGTTTCGGCGCCGGGCTGCTCTGAGGGCGACGCTCTCCTTGCTGATTGGCTGTTGTTGGCCGATCCTGGCGGCGGCGCGGTGGCCCACTGGCCGCGTTCCGCCGGCGGGGAGGCTTGCGACCGCGGCGTTTAGTGGGCGGCATGTCTTTAATAAAGTTGGCCTCTTGAATCACCAAGTCGTTGCCCCGCCGCTGGATGTGCATGTCCCAGAAGGCCCCGATGGCTCGGCGGTTCACTGCGCCCTTCAGCAGCAGCTTAAAGGCCCGGCCCCGCTTTTCCCCTTTTCGAGGCGCTTGGCAAATCTTAATGACGATGTCGTCGCTACCCCGGGCCTGGCGAATCACCTCTCCCCGAATTGAGAAGTAGCCGTCCTCAGTGTCATTGATGTCAGCGCGAGGCGCTTCATCGGCGGCGGGTTGGGCTGCTAGGGCGGGCTTTGGCTTCATGGGGGGAGCCGCCGTCAGCGGGGGATTGGGTTCGCTACGCTCTGCGTTAGCAATATCGCCGGCAGCCTGTTTGACGCTATCTGCGGTGGCCTCAACCTGCTCTTCGGCCTGGTCAGCGTTATCGTCGTCATCGACCGAGGGGAGATCGTCTAGCTCGCTATTGCTTGGGGTTTCGTCTTCTAAAGTCTCGTCTTCCAGGGCCTCAGCGCTATCGCCGTCCTCGTCGTCCTCTAACTCCCCGTCCAAATCGTCGTCCTGATTGAGGTTCTCAGGATCCCAGATACCGACAATCTGAGCGTGCAGGTCGTTAGTGCCGGGGCGAGTTCGGGGGTAGACTACCCATAGATTGGCCTGGGCCAAGTCCACGTGCTTTTTCACAAGGCTCATGACTCGCCCTAGCAGGACGGCGTCAATGTCGTCTCCATCCACTGTGGTGATGTGGCCGCGGGTGAACTGCTCCTCAGAAGGAACATAGACACCGCGGATAAGGCCAATGGCCCGGTATTGGAGGGGCTCACTTGCGGGAGGAATGGGGCCATGGCGCAGGCCCTGGGCTGAGTTGCTCACGGAGAGGGCCTCATCGGGGGATGAAGCCGGAGCGCTGGGGGCTTTATCAGGCTGCTGTGGTAGCTGACCCGGCAATGGCTGATCGACGTTTGCTGATTTCGAACCCGTCATATCGATTGTCGTCTCTGAGTGCTGATTGATCTCAACGTTTGGGGGTCTGCGGGCAGGCGCAGTGTTACCAGGTTGCCTCTGATGAAAGCGGTCATCTGGGAAAGCCATAGGCCGAAGTCAATGAGCCTGGTCTTTTCTACCAATCGCCAATAACCGAGTACCCACTAGGTTAGCATCTGCAATACGGCCACTGTCTATGGAACCATCATGCGGATGGCCAAGCGTTATCGGCCATCACGAGGCAGACCGTAGAGGTTAGCAGCGGCAATCGGTAGCCGGTCAGTAATCTGACGCGGTAAGTCGCTGCATCTTACTTTTCGTTTATACATCTGAAAAGCCTGGTCTCAGGTAGTTTTCACCATAACTTCATGCCCTAGGCTAGAGGCCATCTGTATCGCTGTAGCCCCAAATACCCCTAATCCCCTTCATAATGGCAGTAGAGTTTGGGGACTATTGAGCGTGTTTGATAAGCGCAGACGCTGGTTCATTAATATCGTGTTGCTGATTGCGGTCGCGGCTTTCATTAGTATTGTGGCTATCCCCTTCGGCTCAGTGTTTCAACAGCGCCAGTCGGACCAAGCGGCGGATACGGTCAACGCAGCCCAGGAGAACGACCTGGAAGCCCAGGCGCGGGGCTACGAGCTGGTGCTTGAGCGGGAGCCCAATAACCAAACGGCGCTGCAGGGGCTGCTGCAGACGCAAATCCAGCTGGGCAACCTAGAAGGGGCTATTCCCCCTTTAGAGAAACTGGCCGAGCTCAACCCTGAGCAGACAGAATACCAGGTGCTGCTGGCCCAAGCTCGCCAGCAGTCCGGCGACGCCGATGGCGCTGCCCAGGTGTACCGGGAGGTGCTCTCCTCAAAGCCGGGGGATGTAAACGCCTTGCAGGGCCTAGTGGCGCTGCTGCTGCAGGAAGACCGGCCCCAGGCGGCGGTGGGTCTGCTGCAGGATACGCTGCAGTCGGCGGACGACACCAACCTGGTGCAGCCTGACAGCATTGATGTGGCGGCGGTGGAGCTGTTGTTGGGGCAGGTGTACGTCGAGACGGGGCAGGATGAGGCGGCTTTGGCTCTCTACGATGAGGCGATCGCCAATTACCCTGATGATTTCCGGCCCGTGCTGAGCAAGGCCCTCGTCCTGCAGTCCCAGGGCCAAGCCGAGGCCAAGCAGCTATTTACCCAAGCGGCTGACCTGGCTCCAGCCGAGTACAAAGACGAGATAAACCGGCTGGCGACCCAGGCAGATGAGGCCGTTACCGTCACCCCTAGCGATGGCCCTGAGCCCTCCGCTGAAGGGGGTGGGGGAACCGGGGAGGCGGAGCCATCGCCGGCTGCAGAGTAGCGCTTCGCCGCGGCCTAAGTGCTAGGCCAAGCTAGCCCGGTGGCCTGTCGCACCGCTAGCCAGTCTTTCAGATTTCAACTTAATAGATCTAAACTTACGTCAATAACGCTTAACCCCACGCTCGCACTATGCCGCTTTCCTCAGAGCTTGAAAATCAGACGTCTGATGAGACCAAACAGCCGTCAGCGATCGCCCCACAAAATGACGACTACTGGAACGAGCTCCCCGACGAGGCTGAGATGTCGCTGTTTGACCACCTAGAGGAGCTGCGGCAGCGGATCTTCTACTCTTTGATTGCTGTCATCCTCAGCGTCATCGGCTGCTTTGCCTTCGTGAATCGCATTGTGGAGCTGCTGGAGGTGCCTGCCCAGGGGGCAAAGTTCCTGCAGCTTTCCCCCGGAGAGTACTTTTTTGTCTCGGTGAAGGTGGCCGGCTACAGCGGGCTGCTGTTGGCGAGCCCGGTCATTCTGTACCACGTCATCGGCTTTGTGCTGCCGGGGCTCACCCGCCGCGAGCGCCGTCTCATCGGTCCCATCGTGCTGGGGTCTAGCGTTTTGTTTTTTGCCGGCTTAGGGTTTGCCTACATTGCGCTGATTCCAGCGGCGCTGCGGTTCTTTATTAGCTATGGCGCGGACGTTGTAGAGCAGCTTTGGTCCATCGATCGCTATTTCGAGTTTGTGCTGCTGCTGCTGTTTAGCACCGGACTAGCGTTCCAGATTCCGATTGTGCAGCTGCTGTTGGGGGTGCTTAAAATTGTGACGGCCCGGCAGATGATTGCCGGCTGGCGGCTAGTGCTGCTAGGGGCGGTAGTGCTGGGGGCGGTGCTCACCCCTTCCACTGACCCAATCACCCAAAGCCTCTTGGCGGGGGCGGTTCTGGGACTATATTTTGGTGGTATTGGCCTTGTTCTGCTGTTTACGCGATCGCGATCGCTAGCGTCGGGTTGAGGCAGACTTAGAACTTTGGCAGGCACCTATCAAATCTGCTCAAATCTGTCCTGATAACCATCTCCCCTTGAGAAGAATGAAATGGTAGATGCACCCTGATTAAGGCGCTGGTCGAATTTCGACCGGTGCCTTTTTTTTTCTCATCGCAACGCGTAAAGCTAGTGGGCCAAGTGGCTATACTGACGGCAGTTGCCCTAAACCGACCTCAAGATGACTTACAACACCGACACCACCCTGGATGCTGACACCGCCTTGGATGAGGCTTCAGAGAACCTAGTCGAGACTATTGAGACCATCATTAGCAGCCTGGAGCAAGACGATAGCGCCATGGTTCGCCGCGTGGACGGGGGCCATCTGTGGACGTTTAAGTACGGCAGCGTGGACGTATTTGTGCAGCTTACCGGCACAACCGATGACGACACCTTTAAGGCCTGGGCTAAGGTGCTCTCTCTGCCGGTGCAAGAGCAGCCCCGCCTGATGCAAAAGCTGCTGGAGATGAACTGGTCGGGCACCTTTGAGGCCTGCTTCTGTATCCTCAGTGATGAGCAGGGCGAGCAGGTGGCCGTTTCCACCACTCGCACGGTGGCGGAGCTTTCCCCCAGCGAAATTTCTCGCAACATCACCATCGTGGCCACCATCGCCGATGAGCAGGATGATGCGCTGGCGGCGGAGTTTTCGGCATAGCGGGTAGGGACGGCTGACGCGCTGGACCAAGGTGCCCCATAACCAGCAGTAAAGCTCCGTATAACAAAGGTATCTGGCTGGGTCAGCCTGGTTTTCTAGCGGCAGACCAGTTGCCAGACAAGGTGCTTAATGCTTATTTGAAGGAGGTCCGCTATGGTTAACCTGCAATGGCGATCGATGACGGCAGCCCTGACGGCAACGGGGGTAATTTCGGCAGCGATCGCATCTGTAATGGGTCAGGCCGCTGTTGCCCAGAGCTTGAAGGCTCAGTTAGAGGCACAGCCAACCGCCAGCGCCGTGCCGTCTACCATGCGCGTCAGTCAGCTTTTTGATTCCGCTCGGGCGACCCTGTCCGCTGGCACCCCCATTGACACCCTCTACGAAGAGACCGACGACGACGGCAACCGGGTAGAGCGGGTGGTGGTACTCCCCGATGAGACAGCGCCCCTCTCCTTGACGGTGGCTCGCGATGTCCGCTCCACCGCTGGCACCGTGGTGATTCCTGCCGGCAGCACCATAGAGGGGGAACTACGCCCTCTGGAAGATGATGCGGTGGGAACCCAGTTCTTCTCTGAAGAGGTGACCCTGCCCAACGGCGAGCGCTACGACATCGACGCCATCTCTGCTCCCATCACCCGCACTGAGATTATCACTGAGGAGAGCGATCGCGACTTCATTAAAGGGGCGGTGATCGGAGGGGCCGCGGCGGCGGTGCTGGCGGAAATTCTCGGCGATATCGACATTTTGGAAGTGTTGGGTGGCGCTGGCCTAGGGGCCCTGGGCATTCTGATCTTCGGCGGCGGCGATGAGGATGTCGAGGTGGTGGTGGTTGAGCCTGAGCAGGACCTGGATGTGGCCCTGCAGTCTGCGTTCAGCTTCTAGGCTCACGTCCTCAGCCCGCTTGGCCCGAGCTTGGACTGCGATTTTCCCCCCTTCCCTTTGGCGCAGCCTGCCCGCAGGGTATAAGGGGGGATTGAAGAGGGCATTGGAAGGGATCTGCCGAAACGCCAAACATCTACGTAGCTACCGCCATCGTCAATCAAGGGGGGGGCAGGTCCCAGCGTGGGGTCCTGAATCTATAGCGGGTAGCCGCCGGATGCTGCGCCCCATAGATCTGCGTCTGGATTGACAGCCTCTGAGAGATAGACTTTTCTTACATCAGGTAGTCTCCACCTCTAAACTTAGGGTTTACTAAATATATAGCCACCGCTAGGATTTGGGCGCTGCGCGGCTGGGCCTGAGATATCTTGGGCCTGGCCTTAAGCATGACCCGGTCAAAGCGGCTAGCCGCTATTGCTTGGCGCATTTCCAACGCGGGTCCTGTATGAGTCTGTGCATTAACCCCCATTGCCCGCAACCCAATCACCCCGGCAACCAGGTTCAACAGATCTGTCAGGGCTGCGGCAGCAAGCTGATTTTGCAAGAGCGGTATCGCGTCATGCGGCTGCTGAGCGATGACAGTGGGTTTGGCTACGTCTATGAGGCTTTTGAGAGCAATGTGCCTAAGATTCTCAAAGTCCTCAAGGAGATCCACAACGACAACATTAAAGCGATAGAGCTATTTGAGCAGGAAGCGCGGGTTCTAGGGCAGCTCAACCATCCCGGGATTCCTGCCATTGAGGAGCCGGGGTGTTTCCAGTTTCGGCCCAACCCCAGCGGCCCGCTGCTGCACTGCATCGTGATGGAGAAGATCGACGGCCCCAATCTGCGAGAGTGGATGCGGCAGCAGAGCAATCATCCCGTCAATGTAGAGCTGGCCCTTAACTGGCTGACCCAGCTTGTCAGTATTCTGCACCTAGTTCACCAGCACAGCTACTTTCACCGGGATATCAAGCCGGAAAACATCATGCTGCGCGCCAGCGGCGACCTAGTGCTCGTGGACTTCGGGGCCGCCCGGGAAATGACCTGCACCTACTTTGACCGGCTGGAGCGGGCGGAGGGGGTAACGCGGGTGAGCTCTACCGGCTATACGCCTCCAGAGCAAGAGCGGGGCAGGGCCGTACCGCAGTCGGATTTTTACGCCCTGGGCTGCACATTCATCTTTTTGCTGACGGGGCAGCGACCCCTAGAGCCACAGATCTATGACGCCCTGCAGAATCAGTTCCATTGGCGGCAGTACGCCCCCACCGTTCCCGCTGCTTTTGCCGACCTCATTGACCAGATGACGGCGGCTCGGGCTGTGGACCGCCCCGCAAATACGGGGGCTCTGCTCCAGCGGTTGAGCCAATTGCGGGCCTCACTGCCCGCCGCCTTGCCTACGACCAGTGAGGCCCCGCCCCCAACGCCTCCCACCGGCACCGAGGCAACCACGCCCCCTAGTCCCCCACCCCTCACCGTAATTCAGGCCAACACGTTGCTTCAGGGAACGGAGGATAAGGGCTCTCCTGCCCAGCGTCCCTCCCTGCCGCGTCCCGTGATCTGGCTGATGGCGCTAGGACTGCTAACCACCACCGGCCTCGCCGTCCGGCAGTGGCAATGGCCGCCCGCCACAAATCAGGCGGAAGCGGAAGCGCCGCCACCCTACAGCGCATACGCCACCTTCAAGGGCCACAGCGCCCAGCTCAATACCTTGGCCCTGAGCCTGGATGGAACTATGCTGGCCAGCGGCAGCGACGATCAGACCATCAAGCTATGGGATGTGCAGGCGGGGAAAGAGCTGCGCACCTTGCCGCGCCACAGCGATCGCGTGCAGGCCGTGGCTTTTAGCCCCGACGGCAAGCTGGTAATTAGCGGCAGCGGCAGCAGCGACCTGCTGGTGTGGGAGACGGCGACGGGAGTACTGCGCACCAGCCTCACCGGACACGATAGCGCCATCAACGACATAAAAGTTTCTTCCGATGGACGAATTCTGGCTAGCGCCAGCGCCGACCGCACCATCCGGCTGTGGGACCTGCAGCGCAGCGAACTGCTGCAGGTTTTAGAAGGTCACCAGAGTTATGTCAATGCCGTGGTCTTTACCCCCGACGGCACGACTCTCCTCAGCGGCTCCGCCGACCGCACCATCCGGTCTTGGCCCTTGGAGGGGGGAGAGGCGAGCGTTTTTGCAGAGCACAATACCTTTATCAACGCTATTGCCGTTTCTCCCGACGGCGCGACCCTGATTAGCGCTGGGGCAGACGACAGCATTGTGCTGTGGAATCTGGAAACTCGAGAAATCAGTGGTCGCTTGGAGGGGCACGAGGGATTTGTTAATGACATAGAAGTTAGCCCTAGCGGCAGACTCCTAATCAGCAGTAGCGCCGATAGCACCCTCAAAGTATGGAACCTCGCAGAGCGCCAGCTGCTGTTCTCAATTCCCTGGAAAGGCATTTTGATTGACCCGTTTGCCGTTCGGTTTGGCAACCCCCACTGGCAAGTTCTGGCTGGCGGGCAGGGCAGCACCGATATTCAGGGGTGGCGCATAGAGCGCTAAGCTGGAGCGCCCAGCTATGAAACGCCCAGCCATAGGCGCTAAATCACGGCGGCAGTTCGTCTATGCTGTCTAGCGCCAGTAGCTGGTGGGCTTCTCGTTGACTGGGGAGGCGATCGCAGCAGACGGCGAAGGGGCAGCGGGCGCAGTGGGGGGAGTCAGCCGGTAGCTGGGGCAGCGCCTGCCGACTGTAGTGGTCAAGCCAGTGGTTGAGCTGCTGCAGTCGCTGGGTCAGCTCCGCATGGGTTTGCTGATGCTGTGCGGCACTGTAATGTAGTTCAACGGAGGTGGGCTGCGGATGGCTGGGCGTCAGCCGCACGAACCAGTAGACCATAGACAGTGCCTGGGGGGCGTATTCCCCTACCTGAGCGAGCAGGTACAGATAAAGCCGCGTCTGCCACTGGTTCGCTAAATCAGATGGGCTTAAAGGCTTAGCGTAGGTTTTCCAGTCATAGATGATGGCGCGATCGCCCTTGAGCAATAGGCGGTCGTATACGGCAACCAGAGTGTGGCCTGCCACCGCCGCGCTGATGGGGTACTCGCTTTGACGGACCGACGCGGGGTCAAATAGCTGTGGGGCTACTGCCTTTAAGACCGCCACACAGCGGCTAAGCTCGGGGTCAGTGGCTACATCGGTCAGCGGCACCGGCAGGCCTATGTCTTGCTGTAGCATCAGCTGATGGAACTGACTTCCCCAAACCATGGGCTGCTGAATCTCGCCGCCAATTTCCCCGATTTGGTCCAGGTAGAGATACTGAAACTTGCGGGGGCATAGGGCCAGCACAGCTAGGTGGCTTTGGGAGAGGCGGAGTGCCATGGGTGAGCGTTGGAGGCTTAGGCCTTGCCCAGGATAAAGAGGCTACCGGCATTGCCGCGACCGATACGCAGGTCCGGGTCTAAATAGGTGACCTCTAGCCAGCCCTGCTGGTTTTCCCGCTGAATCGGGAAATCAATGGCGGTTAGCGATCCGGCCCGCATCTGCGCCACTAGCTCAGCGGGGGACTGATAGTTGATCAATCGCTGCAGCCCAAACACTGCCCGGTTGAAGGCGACGTTCACCCGAACATTGGAGACGGGCGTAAAGGTGGCGGCAACGCTAATAATGCCGTCTAGGTACGGCAGTCCGGGTACCTCGGCGATGTTATAGACCGTCGCGGTGTCGGGGTACAGACACTGGTAGATTTGCCCGAGTTTGAATAGCGGGAAGCGGTCAATTTGCAGCAGCTCGGCGCTGGTGGTGTACAGCAGCCGCCAGACCCCGCTCAGCTCCGGCGCGCTCAGTGGCTCTAGCGTTGGCGATTGGGACTCCATCTGGGCTGCAGTCTGCTCAATTTCTCGCTGGGTCTGAGAATCAGCCAGCAGGCCCCGATTGGTCCCCGCGATCGCCCTTAGCAGCGCTTCTTTTGACATCAGAAATTGCCCTCATCCCTACCATCGTAGCTATCGGGGTCTGCTATGCTCGTCCGATGCGCTACGCCTAGCTTGTTTGCTGTGCCTAGGTATAAGTGTAGCCGCTTCTGCTCGCCCTATGGCGTAACTGGGACTCTGCCCTGCGCTAGCATGGGTATGGCCTAGCGCCAGAGCGCTGCGATTAGAGACGTGCGAGCACCCTGAGTGAAGGGACCAATAAGTACGTAGCCACAATTAAGCGAAAGGGGGCGCTCCCCGACAGCTACGTTTACTTACGGCGCTCTGCTTACTATATAATTGAGAACTCTTTTACCTCATTCAGCCCATATGAAAAACCCTGCCCTTCGCGCCTTTCCCCGTACGCAACCCGCTGGCGTTATTTCTAATGAGCGCCAGGTATCTATCCTGGAGTGGCTAGAGAAGTCGGGTCGCTTAATGGAGCGAGACGGGGAAGACTCAGACCTGCCTAAAGAGGATCTTGAAATCAACGAACTGATGGGCAACGAGGACAATTTTGAGGAGGACGATGACTCCATGAGCGTTGACGACTAAGCCTCGCCCCATCGGGCATCTACCACCCATAAATGAGTAAACCGTCGCCCCAGCGCCTGCTAGCCGAAGGCCGCCGCTGCCTGCAGCTCGCTCTGCCGCTGATTGGGGCGCAGCTTGCTCAGGCTGCCACCGGCTTTGTCGACACGATTACCATGGGCCGCCTTGGCCGAGACGCGCTGGGGGCAGGAGCCTTAGGAACTGTCTTCTTCATGGAGCTGTTCGTAGTCGGCACTAGTCTCGTGGCGAGTATCAGCCCCTTCATTGCCGAAGCTTACGGGGCTGGGCGACTGCGGCGAACCGGGCAGTGGCTCGACCACGGCATTTGGCTAGCAATGGCGATCGCCTGTCCCATTTCTCTGCTGATGTGGAACGCCGCCCCGCTTCTACGGGCCCTAGGGCAGTCAGATACCGTTGTGACATTGGGCAGTCAATATCTGCAGGCGGCCTCGATAGCCTACCTGCCAGCGCTGCTGTTTATCGCCCTGCGCAGCTTTGTTTCAGCCCTCCTGCGGCCGCAGATTGTTTTGGCCATTACGCTGGGGGGCGTTGCTCTCAACGCGGCGGCGAACGAGGTGTTGGCCTTCGGCCGCTTGGGGCTACCCGCCCTTGGCCTAGCCGGAATTGGCTGGTCAACGACCTGCATTTACTGGAGTATGGCCCTGGCGCTCTTGGTCTATGTGATGCGCCACAGGGAATTTATCCCCTGCCGTCCCCTGCGATCGCTGCATCGTCCCTGCTGGCGCGATCTGTGGGAACTGCTGCGGATTGGCATTCCAGTAGGTATTCTATCTACGCTTGAGACGAGCCTGTTTTTGGTGATGACGATTTTTGCGGGGCAGATGGGGGTAGTGGTCATAGCCGCCCATCAAATCGCGCTGCAGACGGCGGCGGTTACCTTCATGGTGCCGCTGGGCATCTCCCAGGCGGCTACGGTGCGCGTGGGTCAATGCCTAGGGAAAAGCGACTGGCCTACTGCGCGGCTCTCTGGGCTGCTCAGCTTGGGGCTGGGGGGCGGGTTTATGGGGGTAATGGGGCTACTGATGCTGCTGTTGCCGAGGCCGATTGTCTCTATCTACCTCAACTTAGAGGACCCTGCTAACCGTGAGGTGGTTGCCTTGGCCGGGGTCATGCTGGCGGTGGGAGCTGTATTTCAGGTGGCGGACGGTCTACAGGTCATTGCTGCCGGGGCGCTGCGGGGGCTCAAAGACACCCGTACCCCAATGCTGATGGGGGTAGTGGCCTACTGGCTCGTGGGGGTCCCTAGCGGCTACACCGCTGGGTTTCACCTCGGCTGGGGCGGTGTGGGGCTGTGGTGGGGATTGGCGGTGGGGCTGATTACTTCGGCGGCGGCCCTGACCTGGCGCTTTCACCGGCTGACGCTGCTGCCCGTGCTCCCGGACCCGCAGTGCTAATTTTGAGGCAATATGGCTGCAATTGGGCATGATCTGGTTCTAGACTTCACCCTCGTTCTTAGTGTGTCCGCCGTGGGTGGGTATTTGGCCCATCGGCTGCGACAGCCCGCGCTGCTGGGCTATATCATTAGCGGCGCGGTGGTGGGGCCTTTTGGTTTGGCGCTGCTCAGCGATGTGGAGCAGATTCAGGCCTTGGCGGAGATCGGCGTGGCCTTTTTGCTGTTTGCTCTGGGAGTAGAGTTTTCCCTGGCCAACTTTCGCCGCATCCGGCAAATTGCCCTGCAGGGCAGCCTGATGCAGATTGGCTTTACCATTGCCCTGGTGGCGATTGCCGCAGTCGGATTCGGCTGGGTAGACGGGGCGGCGCAGGGAATTTTTCTGGGGGCGGTGATCTCCCTGTCTTCCACCGCGGTCGTGCTCAAAACCTTGGCTGAGCGGGGGGAAACCAATACCCTCCATGGCCAGATTATGCTGGCCATCCTAATCGCCCAGGACCTGGCGCTGGGGATTATGCTCGCTCTGCTGCCCACTCTCAACCAGCCCGCGGACTTCTGGAGTGCGCTAGGCAATGCGCTGCTGAAGATTATCTTATTCGCTATCGGGGCGATTGTCTTCGGCCGATACCTGGTACCCCGGGTGATTCGCGCGGTAGCCAAGACCGAGAGCAACGAGCTGTTTCTTTTGACCACCCTAGCTCTCTGCTTGGGGGTGGCCTTAGTCACTGCTGCTCTGGGGCTCTCTATTGAAATGGGAGCCTTTGTGGCAGGACTGATGCTCTCTGAGGTCGATTACTCTGATCACGCTTTGGTGCGGGTCCTGCCCCTGCGAGACACCTTTGCCAGCCTGTTCTTTGCCTCTATCGGCATGTTGATTGACCCCAACATCCTGCTGCAAAATGCCCCGCTGATTTTAGGGCTAGTCACGCTGGCAATGGTAGGTAAAGCGCTGGTTATCTTGCCCATCATTCTCAGCTTTGGCTACTCCCCCCGTACGGCGCTCACCAGCAGCTTTGGGCTCAACCAAATTGGCGAGTTTTCCTTCGTGCTAGCGCTGATGGGCCGTGAGATTGGGCTGATTACGCAGAACAAATATCTCCTTCTGCTGGGAACGACGGCCATCACCTTGATCTTGACGCCTGCCTGGATTCATTTGGCGACTGTCCTATCGCCATACCTCGACCGGATTCCGCTACCGTATCTAAACCGCCTGTCTGAGCCTAAGGACCTGCTGGTGCCCGATACCCTCTCAGGCCATGTGATTGTGGCGGGCTACGGACGCGTCGGTCAGGTCATCGTCAATATCCTGCGCGGCCAAGGCTACGAGCTGCTGGTAATCGACAACAGTGAGGCGGCCATCCAGCGGCTGCGGCTGCAGAAGCTATCCTACATCTTCGGGGATGCAGATGCGGAGCCGGTGATGGAGCGGGCCCATATCGAGACCGCTAAGGCCCTGGTGATCGCCCTGCCAGACCCCGGCAGCACCCGCCGCCTGCTGCAGCGATCGCTAGAGGTGGCTCCTCACCTAGACGTAATCGCCCGCTCCCACACGGATCAAGAAATTGACCTGCTGGCCCAGATGGGAGCCCGGGAGGTGGTGCAGCCGGAGTTTGAGGCGGCGCTGGAGCTAGGGGCCTATGTGCTGCTGGCGATGGGGCTGAGCGAGCAGCAGATGCACGATGTGGTGGATAAGATTCGCACCGACCGCTACCGCAGCATTCGTCCGTCATGAATCTCTAGAGAGTGTCGGGGGGGCGTGGGGGGGGGCGGGCGGGTGGAGGGTGGGGATGGGGGTGGGTG
>JBCCAG010000852.1:0-1968 GCA_039814955.1 Cyanobacteria bacterium P01_A01_bin.135 | reverse complement strand
TGCGGGAAGATTATTTGGCCATTGTCACCATCGGGTTAGCGGAGCTGCTGCGGCTAGTGGCCGTCAATGAGCAGTGGCTAACCCGCGGGACCTTTGGCATTCAGCAGTTTCCAGTACCCCTCAGTGAGCTGCAGCCCAACGCCCTGGTGCGGCTACTGATGATTGTGGTGCTGACAGCGATCGCAGGGCTGGGCCTATGGCGGCTGGGGTGCTGGGCGAGGCGGCAGGCGCAGGGGGCGACCACAGCGGCGCTGGTGCGTAGCGGTCTGGGGCTGCTGGCCTACCTCGCGGCGCTGGCTGGGGCGCTGACGGCGGTGGTGCTGTTAATCCAAGGGCTGGCGCGAGCCGCCACGCAGTTTGACTGGCCGCTCCCTGACTGGGGGCTAAGCCTACTATTGCTGGCGCTAATGGCGGCAGTGGCGCGGGGATTTGTGGGGCTAGCAAGCCGTTGGCTAGGCCAACTCCCCGCGCGGGAGGAGGCCACCGCCCTGCTGGCGGCGATCGCCATCGTGGTGGCGGGGGTGTGGGTGTATGGCTACGCTGCTTCGGCCCTATCCCACTACGAGCGCAACCCGACCAAAACCGGGCTCATGTGGCTGGCGGTGATGGTGGTGGCGGGGGTGTATGCCCTGCTGCAGCGGCTGGTGAATTCTCCCTGGGGCCGGGTGCTGAAAGCCATCCGCGAAGATGAGCAGGTGGCCCGCGCCCTGGGTAAAAACGCCTTTTGGTATAAGCTGCAGTCCCTAATGCTAGGGGGGGCGATCGCGGGGGTGGCGGGGGCACTGTACGCCTGGCAGTTGACTACGGTGTATCCCGATAACTTTCGCCCGTTGGAGACCTTCAATGCCTGGACGATTGTGGTGCTGGGAGGGGCGGGCAGTAACGCCGGCACCCTGCTAGGAGCGGCCATCTTCTGGATTTACCAGACGGCGACGCGCTTTACTTTAGAAGACATGGTGCCCCTCAGCAGCGCCCAGCTGGGGGCCTTCCGCATTATGCTGATTGGCCTGTTGCTCATGGTGCTGATGATTTGGCGACCCCAGGGCATTTTGGGGAGTAAGGAGGAGCTGACCCTTGATCGATAGCCAGTCTAGTAATCAATCTGGGGCGGCGCTACCGGAGGCTGCTCCCTCCTCCTTGTTGGAAGTGCAGCAACTCTCCAAGGCCTTCGGCGGCGTTCGGGCTGTGTCGGAGGTCTCTCTTACCATTCCCCAAGGCAGCATTACGGGGCTGATTGGCCCCAACGGCGCGGGCAAAACCACCCTATTCAATCTATTAACGAACTTCATCACCCCGGACGACGGGCAAGTGTGGCTCGACGGCCAGCCCGTTCACCACCTGCCGCCCCACCAAATCACCCGGCAGGGAATGGTGCGCACTTTCCAGGTGGCAAGAGTGCTGTCGCGGCTGTCGGTGCTGGAGAATATGCTGCTGGCCACCCAGGACCAGGTGGGAGAAAACCTGTGGAATCTGTGGCTGCGTCCGGGACGCGTCCGGCAGCAGGAGCGCCAACAGCGACAGCGGGCCATGGAAATTTTGGAGTCGGTGGGCTTGGACCATATGGCCCATAGCTATGCAGGGGCTCTCTCCGGCGGGCAGCGCAAGCTATTGGAAATGGCGCGATCGCTGATGGTGAATCCCAAGCTGATTTTGCTGGATGAGCCGGCGGCGGGGGTCAACCCAACGCTGATTCAGCAAATCTGTGAGCACATCCGCACCTGGAACCGGGATGGGCTAACGGTGCTGCTGATTGAGCACAATATGGAAGTAATCATGTCCCTGTGCGATCGCGTTTATGTACTGGCGGAGGGGCGGAATTTAGCGGAGGGAACGCCGGAGGAGGTTCAGCAGAACCCGGCGGTGCTGGAGGCATATTTGGGGGGATAGCGATTGCAAGCGCGGCTGAGGCAATAGCTCACCGTTAGGCAGTTGGTAGACGCCTTGGGGCTCAACGATGGGGTCGCCGGG
>JBCCAG010000817.1:0-2122 GCA_039814955.1 Cyanobacteria bacterium P01_A01_bin.135 | reverse complement strand
CCACCTGCGCGCCCGACTACTACCGCTGGACCCAGTGGATTTTCCTGCAGTTTTTGGAGGCGGGGCTAGCCTACCAGAAAGAGGCGGCGGTGAACTGGGACCCGGTGGACCAGACGGTGCTAGCCAATGAGCAGGTGGATAGCGACGGGCGCTCCTGGCGCTCAGGGGCAATGGTGGAGCGGCGACTGCTGCGCCAGTGGTTTTTGAAAATTACCGACTACGCCGAGCAGCTGCTGACGGACCTAGATAAGCTAGACGGCTGGCCCGAGCGAGTGAAGCTGATGCAGGCCAACTGGATTGGCAAGTCTGTGGGGGCCAGGGTCACATTCAAGACCAAAGATGATCAGGACATCGTCATCTTTACTACCCGCCCCGACACCCTGTGGGGGGCGACCTTTATGGTGCTGTCGCCGGAGCACCCGCTGGTGGAGTCTTTGACGACCGAGGCACAGCGCGCAGCGGTAGAAACTTACCAGAAGGAAGCCGCCGCTAAGAGCGAGGTGGAGCGCACCGCCGACGATCGCAGCAAGACCGGCGTGTTCACGGGCGGCTATGCCACCAACCCGGTGAACGGGGAGCAGGTGCCGGTGTGGATTGCAGACTACGTGCTGATGGACTACGGTACCGGCGCCATCATGGCCGTCCCGGCCCACGACCAGCGGGACTTTGACTTTGCCCAGGCCTTTGGGTTGGATATTGTACAGGTGGTGTTTGCCCCCGATGCGGACCCTGTAGAAGCCGCGCCCCTGGCCGAGGCCTACAGCGACAACGCCAGCGGGGTGCTGCAAAACTCCGGACCGCTGGACGGGCTGACGGTGCCTAAGGCTAAAAAGCGGGTGATCAAGTACCTAGAAGAGCAGGGTATCGGCACCGCCCAGACGACCTATCGCCTGCGGGACTGGCTGATCTCCCGCCAGCGCTACTGGGGTGTCCCCATCCCAGTTATCCACTGTCCCGACTGCGGCACGGTTCCGGTTCCTGAAGCTGACCTGCCGGTGGAGCTGCCGGAAGACGTCACTTTTGCTGGGCGCGGCCCGTCGCCCTTGGCCAAGCTGGACCACTGGGTAAACGTAGACTGCCCTACCTGCGGCACCCCTGCCAAGCGGGAGACCGACACCATGGACACCTTTATCGATTCCTCCTGGTATTTTTTGCGCTACTGCGACGCCAACAACGACCAGCAGGTGTTTGATAAAGGTAAGGTAAACGACTGGATGGCGGTGGACCAGTACGTGGGGGGCATTGAGCACGCGATTTTGCACCTGCTGTACTCGCGGTTCTTTACCAAGGTCTTGCGCGATCGCGGCCTCTTGAACGTGGATGAGCCCTTTAAGCGGCTGCTGACCCAGGGCATGGTGCAGGGCATGACCTACAAAAACCCGGTGTCCGGCAAGTACATTCCCTCGGAGAGCGTTGCCGACCCCAGCCACCCCATGGACCCAGAAACCGGCGAGCCGCTGGAGGTGTTCTACGAGAAGATGTCCAAATCCAAGTACAACGGCACGGCCCCAGGTGCGGTGCTAGCCAAGTACGGAGCTGATACGGCCCGGATGTTTGTTCTGTTTAAAGCGCCGCCAGAGAAGGACCTGGAGTGGGACGACGCGGATGTGGAGGGCCAGTTTCGGTTCTTGAACCGAGTATGGCGGCTGGTGCAGGAGTTTGCGCTGGTGGAGCCTAAACCAGCGGCTAATGAATTGAGCAAGGCCGAAAAAGACCTGCGCCGCGCTATCCATACCGCCATCAAGGACGTCACTGAAGATTTTGAGGGGGACTACCAGTTCAACACGGCGGTCTCCGAGCTGATGAAGCTGAGCAACGCCCTATCGGATTACCAGGACAAAGCCTCAGCGGTATACGAAGAAGGCATTCGCACCTTAATCGCCATGCTGGCCCCCTTTGCCCCCCACATTGCCGAGGAGCTGTGGCAGGCCATCGGCGAAACCGAGTCGGTGCACCGCGCCCCTTGGCCCCAGGTTGACCCGGACGCTCTGGTGGTGGACGAGATTCCCCTGGTGATTCAGGTGATGGGCAAGACCCGGGGGACGATTCAGGTGCCGTCGAAGTCGGACAAGGCGGCGCTGGAGCAGTTGGCGAAGGAGTCGGAGCTGGCGCAGCGCTACAT
>JBCCAG010000563.1:0-3315 GCA_039814955.1 Cyanobacteria bacterium P01_A01_bin.135 | reverse complement strand
GAACCAGGCGCTGGTCAACCGATTGCAGGACGCCGGTGTAACCCTTATAGGGACCCAATCAATTGCGTCCACTGAGGGGGTATTGAAGGGCAAAACGGTAGTGATTACAGGCACATTACCCACCCTCAGCCGAGAGGAGGCCAAGGCGAAGATTCAGGCGGCGGGGGGTAAGGTGACCTCGGCGATTAGCGGCAAGACGGATTATTTGCTGGTGGGGGCGGATGCGGGGTCGAAGTTAGCGAAGGCGGAGAAATTGGGGGTGGCGCAGTTGTCTGAGGCGGCGCTATTGAATTTGTTAAGTGAGTAAGGGTACCGTAGGGACGATAGCGCCGCTGTGTCTTATCCATCGGGGTTTAATGACCCAACCAAAGGACTTATGACCATCAGCATCCCCATCCACCACATCCAAGTCCCGCCGGGTCAATCCGTCCTGCTGCAGGTCACCTGGCAGGAATTCGACGCCATTCTTAGGACCCGAGGCGATCGCCCTGCCTCCCGCTTAGCCTACGCTGATGGCACCCTCGAAATTATGACGCCCCTGCCAGAGCACGAGTACTTTAAAGAGACCCTCGGCGACGCCATTAAGGATATTGCAGAAACCCTAAACCTAGACTATGAGAGCTATGGCTCCACCACTTGGCGACTGCGGGCCAAACAAGCGGGGCTAGAGGCCGACAACTGCTTCTACTTTCAAAATGAGGCAAGAGTCCGGGGGCGACTGGCCCTCACGCTACCCCAAGACCCGCCGCCCGATCTAGCCCTAGAAATTGACCTCACCAGCAAGTCTTTAGATCGCTTCCCGATCTACGCGCGTCTGGGCGTACCCGAAATTTGGTGCTACGACGCGGGCCGACTAACAATTTTCTGTTTACGAAATGGAGACTATACAGCAGCAGACCGCAGCTTGGTATTTCCTACCCTCCCGGTACAGGCCCTGCCAACACTAATCGAGGCGAACCGGTCAGCAGGGCGGCTCGCGCTGCGGCGGGCCATTCGTCAGTGGGTAGGGCAGCAAAGCTAATCT
The DNA here is from genome assembly GCA_039814955.1 of Cyanobacteria bacterium P01_A01_bin.135. GTDB lineage: Bacteria > Cyanobacteriota > Cyanobacteriia > CAKZMO01 > CAKZMO01 > JBCCAG01. The sequence goes on along the minus strand of JBCCAG010000563.1, from coordinate 2,291 downwards.
TATCCTAGCGCTGACTCTCACACACCATTTCCTGCATCAGTTCCAAAAACATGTAGGCGGCCGGCGTCAGCAGTGCACCCCGAGGCACCGCCACCGTAATGATACGAAACAGCGGCACCGGCAAGCTATACACCGCCACCCCCGGCGGCACCGGCTCTGTTGCTAACCGGGGGCTGATAGTCATCCCCAGCCCCTTTGCCACCATATTGACGATAGTGGCATCCGAGCGCACCTGATAGGTAGGCCGCAGCGTCACGTCATAGGGCTGGCAGTGAGCGTAGACCATGTTGTCGCACACATCCCCTTCCGGAGACATGATCAGCGGCTGGTTTTCCAATGTAGCCCAATCGAGCTGGCCTTCTAATGCTGTGTTGGGGGGTACCAGCACCACAAACTCATCCCGCAGCAGCTCCCAGGTGTCAAAGCCAGAATCGGTGGGTAGGTAGGTAATGCCAATATCGCAGCGGCCCCGGCGCAGGGCGTCGTCCACCTCCGGGGCGTCATCGTACTCAGCAATATTGACGGCGATCGCTGGATAGCGGCGGCAAAACTCCGCCATCACCTCTGGCAAAATGTGGGAGGCGGCGCTGCGAAAGGCCGCCAGACGTAGGTAGCCTCCGTCCAGACCCTTAGATAGATTGGCCTGCTTGACGATGTCGTTCAGCAGTTCCATCACCCGCCGCGATCGCTGCACAATTTGCTCCCCCACCGGCGTGGGGTTGGGCCCCGTAGCGGCCCCGCGACAGCAGCGTCACCCCCAGCTCTTCTTCTAAAGCTGCGATCGCGTAGCTGACGGCAGATTGGGAGAGCTGCAGCATGTTAGCGGCCTCGCTAAAGCTGCCGCAGTCGGCTACGGTAATCAGCATCTGCAGGTGAGAAAGTTTGAGCTTTTGATCCTGCATGGCAGTTGTGTGAAACACCAGGTGTATTGTCGCGCGCGATCGCGATCGCCTAGAGAGCCTGCCCATCAAATTTAGTCATAGATGTGATGAAAGCGGCTTGTGGCCCTGGGTCTAGGCCATCGCTACGGTGGAAAGGTCGCTTATTAGGAGGTCTCCCATGCTGTCTTATTCCCCGAGCCGTGCTACCCAAGGGGCGGCTCTAGTGGTCCTCACGACGATGCTCTGGGGCACCTCCTTCGCCCTGCTAAAGGGGGCCATTGGCGAAATTTCGCCAGCGGTGCTAATTGGCGTGCGCTTCGCGATCGCAGCGGTGGCGCTAGCTCCCTGGCTGCGGTGCGTCAACCCGCGGCTGCTGCGGGACGGGGCGCTGCTGGGCGCTATCTACTTCGCCGAAACTACCAGCGCCCTCAACGGCCTGGAGACCATCTCGGCCAACCGCTCGGCGTTCATCATCAGCCTCAACGTCATTTTTGTCCCCATCTTGGCCGCGCTGCTGGGGCGGCGGCTTCCGCCCTCGGTGCTAGTGGCAGCCCTGCTGGCCTTGGCCGGGGTGGGGGTGATGGCCTGGGATGGGGATGGCCTGGCCTGGGGTGATGTGTTTACCCTGGGGTCTGCCCTAGGGGTAGCGGTGTACCTGCTGGTGCTAGAGCGGGTGGCTCCTCGCCACGGGGCCCTGCCTCTAGCCGCTGTGCAGATTACGGTGATGGCCCTGCTGGGGTTGGTGGTTGCTCTGCCGGAGCTAGCGGCGCAGGGAATAGCGATCGCTGACCAGATGGGGACGCTGGTGTATCTGGGCCTAGTGGTGACGGTTGCCCCCCTCTGGACCCAGGCTTTGGCTCAGCGGTGGATTCCGGCCCACCGGGCGGCGCTGTTGGGAACTCTGGAGCCAGTGTTTGCGGCGCTGGTGTCCTTCTGGCTATTGGGGGAGCAGCTCGGCTGGCGAGGTCTCCTAGGAGCCGGCTGTATTCTAGGGGCCATGCTGTTCAGCCAATGGGGAGATAGCCTCCCCCCATCGCCGCGCTCAGATGAGCTGGGGCAGGGCGGCCTCGGCTAGGTTTCATGGGGCAAAAACCGCTCTACGAAGGCCTGGAGCTGCTGGGCTGAGTTCTGATAATGGAGGGCGTCGGGTCGGGTGGTGGCATGGGCACACCTCATTCCGTAGGCGGCTGTGTAAACCACCGCTGCCCCCAAAGTCCGCCATTCTTCGTCGGTAAACGCCAGCCCCCGCTCCTGCTCGTAGGCCTCAGTAAATGCCAGAACTTCCGCTGGAGTGATGGCATTTGGGGGCGGGCCATAGCGCCAGTCGTGGCGAAAGCACCGCGCCGCACCCCCCACAAAGCAAGGCTCTAACCCCACCCGCAGCGAATCCCAATCGTATACGCAGGTCAG
>JBCCAG010000854.1:0-1959 GCA_039814955.1 Cyanobacteria bacterium P01_A01_bin.135 | reverse complement strand
TTAGCTGAACTCAACCGGCTGCGACAGCGGCTGGGGGCAGCCTGGGTGGTGCTAATCACCTCAGACCTGAAAGCGACCGCAATTGAAGCCTTCATTCGGCAGAACATCAGCCTCTACCCGGTGGTTACCCTCGCCAACCCTATCAACTGCTCTATCTGCAGCTGCGGTGACTGCCCCCTTCAGGGCCAGACTAACTCCCCGGTTACCGGCTGCGATCGCTTTTTACCTAGCTACGGCTAGGGCCACTCCAATAAGGAACCGTTTAGAATTGCCGTAGGTTGTTTTGAACTCCCCTGGGTATAGGTTGGCCTATGGTTCAGTCCGCGAAGCAAAAGCAGTGGAAATCCGTTTTGGCACCCTGGCAGCAGATCGATTGGCTGCTGCTGCTGACCGTAGCGGGGCTCACCGGCATTGGCAGCCTGATGATTCGCAGCACCGAACTCAATCAGGGGCTATCTAACTACTGGTGGCAGCATGCTCTGTTGGGGGCAGTGGGGGTTGGCCTGGTGTTGAGCGTCTCTCGCCTGCGGTATGAGCGGCTGGTGGACGCCACTTGGATCGTCTACGGCGTGACCAATCTTTCCCTACTGCTGGTGATGATTATCGGCGTCACGGCCTCAGGGTCGCAGCGGTGGATTCCGGTGGCGGGGTTCAATATTCAGCCGTCGGAGTTTGCCAAGCTGGGGCTAATCATCAGCCTGGCGGGGCTGCTCCACAAAAATACGGCTGCTCAGCTGGGGACGACCCTTAAAGTGCTGGGTATCGTGGCGCTGCCCTGGAGCCTAGTGTTTCTGCAGCCGGACCTGGGCACTTCTCTGGTGTTTGGGGCGATCGCCCTGGGCATGCTCTATTGGGGAGACGCCAACCCTGGCTGGTTGATTCTGCTGATTTCGCCGGGAATTTCGGCCATTTTATTCAACGTCTACCTGCCTGCCTGGCTGATGTGGGTGGCCTTGGCCGGTACCCTAGCGCTATGGACCCTACCCTGGCGCTGGTGGGGATTTTTCGGGGCTCTGAGCATTAACCTGGTAGCCGGGCGGCTAGGCCAGCTGTTCTGGGACCTGCTGCAGGATTATCAAAAAGACCGGCTGATTCTCTTTCTAGACCCCAGCCAAGACCCCTTGGGTGGCGGCTACCACCTGATCCAATCGCGCATTGCAATTGGGGCAGGTCAGCTTTGGGGCCAGGGTCTCTACCAGGGGACGCAGACCCAGCTCAACTTCATCCCTGAGCAGCACACCGACTTTATTTTCTCCGCAGTGGGAGAGGAGCTGGGCTTTGCAGGGGCCATCATTGTTCTGCTGGGCTTTTGGCTGGTGTGTCTGCGGCTAATCATCATTGCCCAAAACGCCAAGGATAACTTCGGCTCCCTGATTGCCGCCGGTACCCTGGCGATGATTATCTTTCAGGTGCTGGTCAATGTAGGGATGACCATGGGCCTGGCCCCCATTACCGGCATTCCTCTCCCTTGGATGAGCTATGGGCGCTCGGCAATGTTGACCAACTTTCTGGCTTTGGGCTTAGCGGAATCGGTGATGAATTACCGCCATCGACTACGGTTTTGATCACTGGCCGTTACATTTTGTAAATTGTAGAGGGCGCACTCACAGGAGCGACACCATGGCCACAGGAAAAGACACCATCTTTGAGCGATTCTTAGCGCCGATGTTTGGCAATTTGCTGCTGGACAACGAGGCCATGCTGCGCCACCGCAACTCCATAAACTGGGAAGCCGAATGCGATCGCCTCCAATCGGATGTGGCCTACCCCGAGTACTACCTGAGCCAAAACTTCCACGGCATCACCAACGGCTACCTTACCCCCAGCGCGGCGGTGACCTACGACCCCATCACCCGCTATGCTCTGCCCCCCAACGAAGACTGGGTGCGCCAGGCCTTAGTAGATCGGGTAGGGGGCAGTCCCCAGCGCATTTTGGATCTGGGCTGTGGCACCGGCTCG
>JBCCAG010000874.1:0-1857 GCA_039814955.1 Cyanobacteria bacterium P01_A01_bin.135 | reverse complement strand
GGTCTAAAATCCAGTGCATCCCCTCAAAGGGCACTTCTTGGTTGACCGCTTCAAAGACATTGAGAAATCGGGTAATGGATTCGTCATAGGTGGCATGGAGCCGGAAGGGCCACCGGTTTTCTGCCAAGAGCTGAACCACGGTCCTCAGCTCGCCTTCCATATTGGGCAGCAGGTCAGGGCGCGGCTCCGTGAAGTCTTCAAAGTCAGCGGCAGAGAACACCAGCATTTCCCCAGCGCCGTTGAGGCGATAAAAATCGTCCCCCTGCCCCGGATTAGCAATGCTGATCCAGCGTTCAAAATCAGCCGCTTCGTCCCCAGGATTTTGGGTAAACAGGTTGTAGGCGACGCGAACCGTCATCAGCCCTTCTTTATGCAGGCGATCGATGATCTGGTAATCGTCGGGGAAGTTTTGCCCCCCGCCACCGGCATCAATCACGCTGGTAATTCCTAGCCGGTTCATCTCTCGCATGTAGTGGCGGGAGGAGTTGAGCTGATCGTCTAGGCCTAGCACAGGTCCTTGGGCAATAGAGGCATAGAGAATAGTCGCATTGGGTTCAGCAATTAGCATCCCGGTGGGGTTGCCGCTGCTGTCTTTTTGGATAATGGAATTGGGGGGCGCGATGCTGTTGCGGCCAATGCCCAGGGCTCTTAGGGCGGCCCGATTGAGCAACGCCCGATCGTACAGGTGGAGGATAAATACAGGGACGTCCTGGGAGACCGCGTTGATTTCCGCCAGGGTAGGCATCCGCTTTTCGGCAAACTGAAACTCGCTCCAGCCGCCAATCACCCGGACCCACTGTTGAAGGCAGACATAGAGCTTTCTCCAGCCGAGTAAGCAGTGAATTGTAGCGATTGGGATGCAAACAAGCACTGTTCAATTGTGAATTGGTTCTTTGAAAAAGACAATATACAATTTAGCAGACACCAGGTCTCTTAAAAGGAGACGATTATTCGAACAGGCGGAGCGCTGCTTTGAAGTGGCCTTGCTGGTTGCTGCTCGGCCCAAGCGCTATGGTGGTTACCACCGTGGCGAGCGTTGCTGGGTGGTTAAGGTAGCGGATTGTAATTCCGCCATAGGCAGGTTCGAGGCACAAGCTCATCTTCAAGATTTACCGCTTGAGCCATCTCTACCAATAGCCTCCATTGGCTGAGAATACTTGGCCGTTGACCCAGTGCCCTTCGTCGCTAACCAAGAAGCTGACAACCTTCGCAACCTCCTCTGGCTCCGTCAGTCCACCCAATGCGGACATACCTTCAAATTTGGCCACCACCTCATCGGTCTTGCCCTTCAGGAATAGCGGCGTGCGGGCCGGGCCCGGTCTGAGGGCGTTAACCGTAATCCCCCGTGAACCTAGCTCCTTAGCCGCAACGGTCGTCAACTGGTCTACCGCCGCTTTGCTCGCGGTGTAGACGCCGTAGCCTGGAATAGGCGAGCCCTGGTAACTCATGGAAATATTGACGACGCTGCCGTTGCGATTCAGGCGATTAGCCGCTTCTCGGATGCCGTATACAACGCCATAGACATTGGTCTTGAACACAGCATCTAAATCATCATCGCTGAAGTCGGCCAGCATACCCCTCGCCGCGCGACCGGCGTTATTCACCAGCACATCGACTTTACCAAGGCGGCGTTCCACCTCATCCAACAGAGCCTTAACCTGAGCACTCTGGGTGATGTCAGCCTGCACCGCGATCGCGTTGCTGCCGATCTCAGCAACAACGGCCTCTGCCGCGTCCTGATTGCTGCTGTAATGGACGGCGACGCTGTAGCCGTCTTGGCCTAATCGCTTGGCGATCGCTGCACCGATACCGCCAGATGCTCCGGTCACAATAGCAACTTTCTGAGTTTGCTGGTCT
>JBCCAG010000559.1:0-3333 GCA_039814955.1 Cyanobacteria bacterium P01_A01_bin.135 | reverse complement strand
TTGGTGCAGATGGCGATCGCCGCAGCCGCCTACTGGCTTGGCCGCCGGGTCACTGCTCACGCATCGGAGGCATCGGGGCTAGCGCTGCGATTTGCTGGATTCGCGATTTGCGGTGTGGGAGGAGCGTTTCTATCTAGCTTGATTCTGGAGGCTGTGTTTCCTGGTTGAGGCCGCCTGTTGTGAGCACCGCGACGCTTCATAACGGCTCAGGGCGATCGTTCCCACCGACGGTCGCGCCGATGGCCTAGTAATTCGGTCTGACAAACCGGTTTAGCAAACCTTCAGCCCAGATTCATATTCTATTTTCAGCAGGCGCTATTTTAGGGAGGAAGAGCGCAGCGGGTACGGCTTGACTTTGACTGCCCTAGTTGGGATTGCTCCAGCACCGACTAGCCCTGGGGCCCAGAGGCCATCCCCTTACCCCCGCGCTCACTCCATTGCCCTATACTGTCGCCTATGAAGATTCCTGCACCCTCTGGCCGCCTATCCCTGATGCTGGCCATCGCCATCTTCGGCGCTGCTAATGCCGTAACCCGGCGGCTGACCGAGCTAGGGGCGGCCAACACCCCGATAGATGGGCACAACCCGGTGTCGTTCTGCAATGTTTTGTTTGTGGGTAATCTCTGTGCCCTGATCCTGCTGCTGCCGCTGTATCAGCATCAGTGGCGGCTGCCTGGGCTGCGTCAGATTTCAGTTAAGCAGTGGCTGAGCATGACGGTGGTGGCCGTGCTAGGGGCGGCAGTGGTGCCCATGCTGGTGTTCATGGCGCTTTCGATTACGGCAGTAAACAACGTGGTGCTAGTGGGGCAGATTGACACGCCCCTGGTGCTAGCCCTGTCGGTCCTGCTGCTGAACGAGCGAGTCAACGCCTGGGTAATTGCCGGCGCAGTGGTGTCCTTTATTGGCGTGGCGCTGACGGTGGTGCTGCAGCCGCCGGGGGCCGACATGGTGTCGATGGGGATGGGCTTTGCCATTGGCCGGGGGGAGCTGATGACGGTGGTGGCCGCTGTGTTTAAGGCGATCGCCAACTTAATTAGTAAAGTTAGCCTGGCGGAGATTCCCCTGGGGGTGTTTAGCGTTTTTCGGATGGCGGTGGGTACGGTGTTCTTCTTCACCGCCGCGCTGATTCTATTTGACCCCGGCCACTTTATGGATGTCACCTCCCCTTTCCTGTGGCGCTGGATGCTGCTGTACAGCGCTGTGATTGTGGTGGGCGGGCAGCTATTTTGGTTTAGTGGCTTGCGGCAGAGCTCCGCCAGCGAGATTTCATTGGCGACGGCGTTTACGCCCTTAGCGGGGGTGCTGGCAGCGTACCTGATTTTGGCGGAGGCTCCGACGCTGGCGCAGTATATTGGCGGGGGCGTGATTTTGGTGGGCATTGCCCTCAACCAACTCGGGGTGCGGCGGCTGAATAGGGCTAAGCCGGAGCAGCAACCCACCGATAAGGAGATGGAAGATTCGGTGCTGTACAAGGGCGTTTAGTAGCGCCCTCGGCGGTCCTTCCTCCATCGACCAACCCACCGGAAGCACTAAGGGCTAGAGACCACCACCCGCTGATACAGCCAGCCGCCAATATACAGGCTGATGCCCAAAATCAGCAGCGTCCCTACCCGCATTAGAGACGAGCTGCCGTCTAAATCATAGAGCAGCACTTTAATGCCCGATGCCGCAAACACCACTAGCGCTGACTGACCCACCAGTTGGTCTTTGCGGCTCGCTGCGTAAGCCAGCAGTGAGATGGCAAACAGGGCCCACACCAGGGAGATCATGAGCCCAGAGTCAAACGTTTTGATGATTGCTACGATGAAGACTAGGTGCCCCGCGTAGAGCAAGGGTCGCTCTGGCTCTACGCCAGCGATGGCGAGCCCCCGCTTAAACAAAGCGTAGCCACCGTAGAGCAGTGCTGCATAGCCAAACAGCACCAGGTTCGCCAGCGGCACATCCGTATGTGCCCCATCCCCTAAAAGCTGCAAAAAGCCCACCCCCAGCACCAGCGCCGCTGCAGCTAGCACAGGGTAAAAGGCTCGCCCGTCCTCGTCGCGCGATCGCACACCCCAAACCACAAACGGGCTGACCAATGCCCCCCAAGCAAAGTAGTCCCACGGCAGCAGCTCGAAAAAGACGATGTGGGTGGTCACGGCGCTGCAGTAAGCGCTCGTCAAAACACTGCTAGCGCTGAGTGCCTGTATGGCCGCCAGCCGTCGTCGAGCGACCCAAAACGCCCCATAGACCAGCACTGCGCTCAGCAGCGCCACGAATGGTGCCAGCCGGGGCAGATGCTCTGAGAGTAAAACATACTCAACGCCATAAAAGTAAAATAGCGCCGCGCCGTGGGCGATCGCCTCTCCCTGCTGCATCGGTTGACGGTGATGCACTGAGTAATAGACCGCTGTCCCCAAGAAAATAAGGAACTGCAAAAACTGGTAAACTGCCGCCTGACCCCACTGATCGGAGCTGGCAGAAAGCCGCCAGACGATATCGAAGCCGATGATGGCGAAGTAGAGGGAAACGATGTAGAGCAGGCGGCGGGCTTCGCGCACTGAAAAATAGCAGAACAGAGCGCTCCAAGCGAGGTAGTAAACGATCAGGCTGATAATGCCGCTGGCGTTAGCGCGCACAAACAGCGGAAACGAGTAGGCCCCGACGATGGCAAATAAGGCGTAGACCGTCTGGTCGTACTTTGAGTGCAGCCAGACGGCAATAGCGGTAATCAGAATGATGCCAAACAGCACCGCCCCCGCAGACACAAGCTGGTGGTAAGCATGGGCGGCGTAGGTGGCAATGTACAAAATCACGATACCGACTGCGGGCAGGAAGGCTGCGTAGCTACGCGCCTGGTTTCCTGAGGCTGATGGCTGAGCGCTGCGGCTCAAGCGTAATCCGACGGCGATCGCCGCTATTCCAGCAAGTAGGGCGATACCGATTTGTCGCGTCGGGGTAAGCCAGCCCGCATCGTAGACGAGCTTCACAAAGTAGACGGCCGCTAGTACGAAGGCAATCCCGGCGCTCCAGGCCAGCAGGTTAGAAGCCGTTGGCATCTGGGCCGGACGGCGCGGATCGGGCCTCGCGGGTGCATTCCGCTGAGTTGCGGGCTGCCGTGACTCGGTGGGGGATGCTAGAGGCCGAGAAGTTTGGTTGGTGCGGGCCCGGGCGTCGTTGCGCTCGGCCTCCAGCTTCGCCAGCCGCGCCTCTACTTGCGCTAGCCGCTGCTTTAGCTCGTCCAGTTCGCTCATCGCTCGTCCTTGAACGCTGCAGAATACTCCTACCTTACGCTCGTAACTCGGCATCCCAGGATTCAGAGCGTGGAGCCTGAGATTTTGGCACAGCGTTTCT
>JBCCAG010000571.1:0-3279 GCA_039814955.1 Cyanobacteria bacterium P01_A01_bin.135 | reverse complement strand
GTGTCTTACGAAGAGTTTGAGCCCTACTACACTCGGGCTGAGAGCCTGTTCAAGATCCACGGACAGCGGGGCGAAGACCCCACCGAGCCCCCCATGTCGGCGGAGTATCCCTTCCCGGCTATGCCCCACGATCCCCGCATCCAAGAGATCGCCGATCAGCTTGCCGACCGAGGGCTGCAGCCGCTGCACCTTACCCTAGCGGTGAACCGCACCTCAGATCCCAGCAGCCCCTGCATCCGCTGCGACACCTGCGATCCCTATCCCTGCTTGCTAGACGCCAAGATGGACGCGCAGATTGCCTGCGTGGACCCGGCCTTGGCCTATGACAACGTCACCCTGCTCACCAACACCCAGGTAACGCGGCTGTTCACCGGCACCGATGGTCGTCGGGTAAAGCAGATGGAGATTCGCACCCGCAACGGCATGGAAACCCTGTCGGCGGATGTGGTGGTGATGGCCTGCGGGGCCGTCAACTCAGCGGCGCTGCTGCTGAAATCCGCCAGTGAAGCACACCCCCACGGCCTGGCTAATAGCTCGGATCAGGTGGGCCGCAACCTAATGAAGCATAATCACTCGGGCCTCGTAGCGATCGCCCCCGAGTCCAACAACACCGTGTTTCAAAAAACCCTGGCGGTGCACGACTACTACTTCAGCGGGCCGCTGCAGGACTACCCCTTGGGCCAAATTCAGCTCACCGGTAAGGCCAAGTGGCAGCGTTTGGCGCTGATGGCCCCCGCCGAGATTCCCCAAGACCATTTGGAGTACCTAGCCCAGCATTCGGTGGACTGGTGGATTACCACCGAGGACCTGCCTGATCCGAACAACCGCGTCACCGTTACCAAGGGCGGCCAAATTAAGGTGGACTTTACCCCCAACAACTTGAAGCCTCACTTCGAGCTGATCAGCATTTTAGAAGAGCACCTGAAGCAGCTCGGCTTCTATCTGTTTATGCACAAGCGCATGGATGTAGATGTGCTGTGGCACCAGGTGGGCACCTGCCGGTTTGGCATTGACCCCGCCACCTCCGTGCTCAACACCAACTGCCGCGCCCACGATGTGGAGAACCTGTATGTCGTGGACAGCAGCTTTATGCCCTCAATGGGGGCGATGAACCCCACGCTGACCATCTATGCCAATGCCCTGCGGGTGGCAGACCACATCAAGTCCACGGGACAATAGACGGCGCTGTCGGGCGGCAATCTAACCGCTGACGGATGATACGACAGGTAAAATTACCTATCGTTTTACTCGAAGTCAGTATTGCGCTAGCAGATATGGCCCTCGATCACCACAATCCCTTGGTCAGCATTCTCCAATCGCGGCGGGGGCTCCAATGGAGCAAGCGTCTGCTGTTGACGAGCTTGTTTATTGCCATGTTGCTGTTGACGAGCCTGAGTCAACCCTCAGCGGCACAGTTCTCGTTTCTGGGGAGTTCTGGCTCCTCCTCGTCAGGTCAAGAGCATGTCTCGGGGTGGATTGAGCTAGATGGCCGGCAGGTATTCCAAATTAGCGCCCCCAAGTCTTCCGTTAAGCAGCGCCAGGGCCGCATCGAGACTAATCTGCAGCGCATCCGCAACGACTACCTGCAATCCCCCACATCCCGGGTAGAAGTGCGGCAAATTAGCTCTGACGGGTTGCCGAGCCTCTATGTGGATGGCTCGTACCTAATGACGGTGACGGAAAAAGACGGTGAGCTACAGGGCACAAGCCCTTGGGCGATCGCCGAAGACCTGCAGAGCCGCATTCCCGAGGTATTAGAGCAGGCCCGGCAGGAGCGCCAGCCCGAGGTGATGCGCCACCGGAGCATGGTGGCGGGGGCAATTATGGTAGTGGCCTTGGCGATCGCCTGGCTGCTGTCCCGCTGGAGCGAGCGGGTGCTGCAGTGGACCCTGCGCGGCGTCACCAATGGCCCCCCCAGCGACCACTTCCAAGAGCAGCAGTGGCACCACCTGCGGGACCTGCAGATGCGGCTGTTGCCCCTGGTACAGGCGGGCATTCTCATCGGGGCGCTGTTTTGGGTGGCGGGGCTATTTCCCCAAACCCGGGATCTGCAGCAGGAGCTGCCGGTATGGACCAAGATTCCGCTGATGCTGGGCATTTTGATTGTGGTCGCCTACGCCGGTATCCGCCTCAGCTATGCCCTCACCGACCGATTTGTGGGCCAGTTCACCGGCAACGAACTGTATGACGATGTGCCGCGCCGGGTGCGCCTACGCGTCTCAACCATTACCAGCGTGGTGAAAAACGTCGCTACCCTGATTTGGATTGTGCTGGGGGTGATTATCGCCCTGGCCCTCACCAACATCGATATTGGGCTGCTGCTCGCCAGCGTCAGCATCATTGGTCTTGCCATTTCCCTGGCGGCTAAGGGGGTCATCAAGGGAGCCATCAACGGCTTTTTCATTATTTTGGAAGACCAGTTTGCCATTGGCGACGTGGTGAAGATTGGCGAATACGGCGGCCAGGTGGAGAACATGAACCTGCGCATTGCCCAACTGCGGGACGCCGGGGGGCGGCTGGTAAGCATTCCCATGGCCGAGATTACTGAGGTAGCCAACTACTCTCTGCGCTGGTCCCGCGCTGACCTAAAGCTGCCGGTGAGCTACAAGGCCAACATTAACGAGCTGCTAGATCTAACACGAGAGGTAGGGCAGGAGATGATGGGGGACGAGCCATGGCAAGCCCTCATGCTGGAAGAGCCTTCTATTTTGGGGGTAGATGATTTCAGTGACAGCTCGATCATCATCCGCGTGTGGATTAAGACCCAGCCTATGAAGCAGTGGGACGTGGAGCGGGAGTTCCGCCGCCGCTTTAAGCTGGCAATGCAGGGCCTAGACAATACCTCGATTCCATTCCCGCAGCGGGACATCTGGCTGCACCCCGGCAGCGGCCTGCAGGAGAACCTGGAGGGATGGTTTGACCAGGTAGCGTCGCGGCCAGCAGTGCAGGTGAATGGGTCAGTGGCCGACAGTAACGGCAGCAACGGCAACGGCAGCAACGGCAGCGGCGATCGCCGCCCCTCTCAGAAACTGCAGCCCACCTTCCACGAAGACGACGGTGACCTAGAAAGCGAGCGCGGTGAGGATGAGGCTGATGGGGAGTAGCGCCCCTCGACTTAACCGCTGATATAACGTTTTGTGTCGCAATTCTGTAGTTTATTCGCAAGAACCTGATTGGTTAGACTATTGCACTGGTACTCTGCGCAGGCAGGCATCGCTTTAGCCACAGGATTATGCAAGCAAAACCACGCACCGATACCCTGTTTAGGCGAATTGGCAG
>JBCCAG010000843.1:0-2015 GCA_039814955.1 Cyanobacteria bacterium P01_A01_bin.135 | reverse complement strand
TCTATAACCCGTTGGTTATTTGCAATAAACCCCTCAGCTTCAGACCTAACTTTGACCACATCCGTAATTGATTTACCGATTATGTCGGTCGGTGAGTCCAGACCGGTGATCCTAGCAAAGGGCTGGTTGCACCCCAAATAAATGGAATGGCGATCGACCCAAAAGATGGGGGCGGGCAGCGTATCGAGCACTGTCTGCAAAAACTGCTTTTGCTGTTGCAGTTCAATGGTGCGCTCTCTGATTTTGGTTTCTAGCTGCTGGTTGAGCTGCTCTAGAGAGGCGATCGCCCGCTGGCGCTCTAGCTCGGCAGCGGCCCGCGCGGCAAAAACGCGCAAAATTTGCTCTGCCCGCTGCGAGTGTTTAATCGGGTGCGAGTCAAAAACACACAAAGTCCCAATTGCTTTGCCAGAGGTGTTCTGAAAAGCCATCGCCATATAGCTCTTCGCAGTCCTATCTGCCCCACCTTCAGGAAATAGATGTTGAACCGAGCTTTCCCCACTGCATGAACCGCTCTGTAGCACCTGCTCGCAAAGGGTATTAGCGACGTCATACGAAATGTTGGGTAAGCGCCTGCTGTTGATGTAGCGAACAAGGGTGTGCATCTGCTGCCCAATTTGCTGTGCGACAATGACATAGGCAACCCCTAGTGTCTCCGAGATATGCCGTGCCAGCGCAGGAAAGAAGTCTTGGCCGGTTTTGGTGGCAGTACCGGCAATCAAGCTTTGCAGCTGGGCCTCAGCTTGCTTCCGCTCACTGATGTCCCGAATCATAAAGAGCACTTCATCATCGCCGCTTTTAATGACGCGGACCTCCTCGTGCTGGAGGCGATCGCGGTTTTGCACCTGCTGCTCGTACACCTGCAGCTCTCCTGTCCGCAGAGCCTGGGCCATGTAGCGGTATTTTTTTTCAGCAACCGCTTCGGGCAACAGCGACTGCATCGGGCGACCAATGCGGTCAACGTCGTGGGGAATGATATCGAAGTCGTGCTGTGGGGTAACCACTTCCCGGTAAACGCCATCAGCCCCGACCCTAACCATATGGTCTGGAATCGCGGCCAGTAGAGCCCGGCTGCGGGCCTCTCGCTGCTGCAGATGGATCTCAGCCTGCTTGTATTCGGCCTCTCGCCGCTTCTGCTCGCTGATATCTGTCATTGTGCCCACATAGCCGACGACTTGGCCGTCATCATATTCGGCTGTCGCTCGGTTGTAGACCCACACCACCGAGTCATCGGCCCGGTAGAGGCGGCATTCGTCTAGGAGCGGACGCTGCCCTTGCGTCGCCTGCTGCCAGGCCTCAGTGACTCGATCTTGATCTTCCGGGTGAAGTCTGTAGTCCCAACGCTGCCCCACAAGGGCGGCTGGAGTCATCTGCAAGAGACGGCAGTAGTGCTCATTGACGTAGGTGTAGCGGCCCGCCGCGTCCGTGCGGAAGATGCAGACGGGGGCCAGTGCGGTTAAAGCCGCATAGCGGCGCTCGCTGTCGGCTAAACGCGCCTCAATCCGCCGCCTTACGCGCAGCTCTTTGTCCAAGGCTGGCTGCAGGGTCTCGCAGGTTACCAGACCCAATGGATGATCCTGGTTGTCTAAAATCACTAGGTGACTAGCCCCATGCTGCTGCATGAGAGCCGTTGTCGAGGTGCTATCTACCCAGTCGCTCTGGCGAAGACCAAGGGCAGCTCGCATCACCTGGCCCACAGATGTATGGCTGAGGGTAGCTGGCTCCCTAGCCCATTGGGAAACTAGCCGGACAACGTCCTGCTCAGTGAGCATCCCAACCCATTGCCCGTTTTCTACAACAAGCACACAGCTGGCTCGAATTCGCCGGTGGGCGGTCTGGAAGCCCCCGTCCCCAGCCTCTGCGGTCTGGGCCTGGTGCATCTGGGCGATCGCGTCAGCCACTGTAGCATTGGGCAGAACCACGAGAGGGTCCCGCACAACTAGTGATGCGTCTAGGTTGAAAGGTGAGCGGTGCTCGGCGCTAGGTGGCATGACTGGGCGGCATTATTTGGTTGATTT
>JBCCAG010000824.1:0-2110 GCA_039814955.1 Cyanobacteria bacterium P01_A01_bin.135 | reverse complement strand
TTGACCGGCTCGTACTCGATAGCCAAACCATGGCTGAGGTCGGACGGGTAGATACCCTGTGGATGTATCCCCAGCGAAATCGAGTGCTGGGGGTAATTTGCCGCCCGGGACGATTTGGCGCTCAGCGACTGGTGTTTAAGCTGACGCAGATGACCGCAGCAGAGGAGGGGCTGGTGATGCAGGGCGAGCCTGAGCCTACCGTAGCGGCGAAAGTGCAGCAACTCGAATCGCTGATTGACCAGGAAGTATGGAGCGATCGCGGTGAGCGGGTGGGCAAAATCGTCGACTGCCTCTTTAATCCCGAGAACGGCGTTATCCTGCGCTATTTGATTGTCTCTAGCCCCTGGGCCAGTCTTACCGAAGGCACCTTGCTGCTTTCCCCCAAGCAAATTGTTAGCTTTAGCGCCAAGCGCACCCTGATTACTGCTGAAGCCGCCGACGCCCTAGCGGTCTATGAGCCGGGACTGCGTCAGCGGCTGGCTCAAATCCGCGAGATGCTCAAAGAAGACTACGTGAACAGCGTGGCGCGAGAGCTGCAGTCGTTGTCAACCCAAGTGCAGTCGCAGTTCCAGAGCTTTACCCAGCGGGCCCAAGGGCAAATGGAGTCTCTGCTACAGCAGACCCGAGAGCGGGCCCGCAGCGTGTCGGAAGATTTCTCCCGGGATGCCCAAGCCGCAATGCAGACCCTGCAAAGCGAGATTCAAGCCGTGGCGGAGCGGGTGGAGGAGGCCATCCCCAATCGTCCTGACGAGGACCCAACTGCTAGCACGGTAGGGGAATCTAACGACAAATCCTTCAACGACGACGGGTGGGACTGGCCCGGCTTTGATCAGCCTGAGGTAGATCGGCCCGAGATACATCAGCCCAAAGCGAATCGCCAGGGCAGTCCGCCGTCAGCCATAGACCAGCAGCAAGCGCCTGGGACTGCAGCCGACGACTGGGAAGGGTGGGATGAGGTCCCTGCCTCCCCCTCTCCAATTGCCGAGCCGGACAGCCCTGTGGACGACTCCGAACCGCCCCTAGAGCCAGCTCCTGCCCCAGCCGCTAACCAGGCGACGCCGAACCAATCGAAAAGCCCTATCATTACCCCTGCTCCGGCTGAGGTGGCCTTATCTGACTTAGAGCCGGATGAGCGGGACATTTGGGATGATTGGGAAGCAGATGACCCCAGCCCTATCGATGCAGCGCCGTCCGAGGTTGCCGGTGGGACACCTCCAAACAGCACAGATCCGCCTACTGAGGGCGAAGACCCCTGGGTGTAAGCGCTGCCGCTCACAATGCCCTAAAAGCCCGTTGAACGCCGCCGGAAGTAAAACCGGGAGAACCATGCATCGAGCGCCCCCAGCCCAAAGTACCTCAGCCCGCCGCAGTCAGCAGCACTACCGCATAAACCGCGATACCCTCTTCGCGGCCCGTCGGTCCCAGCTTCTCGTTGGTGGTTGCCTTAACGCTCACCTGCGATCGCTCTAACCCTAGCGCCGCCGCCAGCCGCTCCCCCATGGCCTTGATGTGGGGCTTCATCTTGGGGCGCTCCGCCACAACGGTGCTGTCAATATTGCCCACCTGCCAGCCCGCATCTCTAATTAGCCGGTTCACCTGCCGCAGCAGCTCAATACTGTCGGCCCCCGCCCACTTGGGGTCGCTGGGGGGGAAGTAATGGCCGATGTCGCCTAGGCTCAGGGCCCCTAGCATAGCGTCCATGATGGCGTGGGTGAGGGCGTCGGCATCGCTGTGGCCGTCTAGCCCCAAGGTATGGGGAATCTCGACACCGCCTAGAATGAGGGGGCGACCAGTCACGAGGCGGTGGATATCATAGCCGTTGCCGATTCGAATTGTCATGGGGTCGCTGCCTTTAACAAAGAATGTTGCGAAGATGCCGTACGGCTTGACCTCATCTTGCCATGAAAGACCTAAAGCAACTGCTGCAAAACTATTGCTACGGCCAGCCCTTGGACCAGCGGCGGCGCTGGTATTCTCCAGCGGCCGAGGCCTATCACCAAGTCAGGCCTCGCTACCCCCGGGCGCTTTTACAGCGGGTCACGGCTCTAACCAAACTGAGCGATCGCACTCAACTCCTAGAAATCGGCTGCGGCCCGGCGATCGCCACTCC
>JBCCAG010000202.1:0-6224 GCA_039814955.1 Cyanobacteria bacterium P01_A01_bin.135 | reverse complement strand
TGCCGCCGCCGGCATAGGCCTGGGCACCCCGGTCCGCTTTTGCTGCACCAGAATGTCGTATTCCTCTGAAGACAGCCCCTGCTTCAGGATACGGCTGACGGTGCTGCTGCTCACGCCAAAGCGGCTGGCCAGAGTTGACGTGGTTTCCTCAGGCTGCCGGTAGAGCTGCAGGATCTCCTGCTTCTCGGAGCTAGACAATCGTTTGGGTGGCATGAAGCTGGTGATTCCTGCTGAGTCATCAAGGGTGTGAGGCAATTCTAACCGAATTTAGCTGCGGCGGCGGACGCGGCGGGAGCGGGTGGAGAGGCTGTACTCCAAAGCCGCCCCGATGCTAAACAGCACGGCGCTGAAGATCCAGAACACCTCTGGCAGCTCCCCCGTCTCGTAGTTGTCGAGCTGGGATATCGCATAGGCGAACCAGATATCGGCAATGTAGAAGGAAAACGCAGCGGCGGCAATGAATCGCCAAGAGGTGGAGAACCGACCGCCCCAAAAGGCCAGGAGCAAAATAGTCGCCATCACCAGCAGAAAAACGTCCCCCGCTACGTACAGTAGCCCTACCGGATCGGCAAAGGGCGATAGCTGCTCGTTTAGGGCCACCACCCAGGCAGGGGCTGAGGACGCTTCGGCGGGAGGCTCTACCTCGGCGGGAGGCGGCACCGTGCCCTCGGGCGGGGTAGGAGCGGGATTAGCCTGCGGGACGGGGGCAGCGGGCGGTGCTTCTGGTGAGGGAGACGGAGTCTCTGGGGGTGCTGCAGAGGGGGGTGGCGCTTGGGCAACTGCGGCTGGCATTAGGCTAGGACTATAGGGGGAGCGTGCGCTATCTTCAGCGCCGCCGTAGGAGACGTAGTAAGCCAGGGCCAGGCCACCGACAGCGATCGCCGCAACAATACCGTACTGCCCCGCCGTGAGGCTGAGTCGTTTAGAGATCACCGCGAGCAGCATCCCCACCCCCAGGGCCAAGTAAGTTAACAGGTAGAAAAAGTCTGCGGGAGACACATCTGGCGAGAGGTCCCACACCAGCTCCCACCAGCCCAGGATCAGGTTACCCATGAAATAAGACAGCATGCCGATGGCAAATAGAAGCCACACCCCCCGACCGCTAACGATTTGGGAGCTGCGCCAGTTGCGTAGACAGAGCAGTGCCGCCCCCAAAAACGCTAAATTCTCCAGGGCGTAGGTGGCGATGCCGTACCACTGGGGTCGCGGGCTAATAGGGCTTCCCAGCAAAAATACAATCAGCGACACCACAGCCCAAAGCACAGCCAGGAGAATTACTGTCTGTGCGGAAATTTTCGACTTTGGTCGACGCGTATCGCTCATAGCCTGTCCTCTTCTTAATCAATAAACTTGCCTAGCTCGCCTGCCAGGCCTGAGCCGCCGGAGACTGCTTCAGCCAGGCCATAAAGGCCCCCCGGTCCTGGCTGGGCATATCCTCTAGGGCGTCCATCACCCGCTGGGTAAAATTTGCGTTGCCGAAGTGCTCTTTCCCAAGGCGATGCAGCTCCTGCAGCAGCGTTGTCAAATGTCCTTCCCGCCAGGGGGGGACCTGCAGCGTTGCCAGGGGGTCAATGGTCAATAGTTGATTGGCGGCATCGGGGGTCTCTGCCCCGGGAAATTGCTTGGTTTTGAACAGATCCAGCAGCTCCTGCTCAAAAATGCTTAGCTGGCGATCGCCCAGCAGATCCTCAATGTCAATGTAGACCGCCTGCAGCAGCAGCAGACAAGCCTGAACCAGGACGGGCTTAGCCCCGGCGGCACCCGTAGCGTCTTCCTCCTCGTCGCTTTGGAGCTGCTCTAGCCGGACTTTACCCCAGATGCTGTAGCGCTCTGGCTCTTCTAAGAGGACGCAGGCCTTGCCGCGATTGTCTGTTAACTCCCGCCATAGGGCCCGGGCTTCGTTAGACTGGGTTGCGCCAAAAATATTGATGAGTCGAAACGTCTGACCCTGATAGTGCAGCACCGGCACTTTTTGGTCCCGCTTAGGGTGTTGAATACTGGAAATCTCGACGTCTTCCCGTTTCAAGATGAACATAGCGGTGACAACTGACTCCTATCAAGGCTAGATTGGTAGACAAGTAGAGAGAAACAATATAAGGACTCAGCGTTAGGGTTAAAACGCCGCTGGGGCCTGGCCATCTACTGTGACCTTTAGACCATGGGGCCCCGAACCATGGAATCTAAACCAAGATCAAATTGAGCAGCACTCTACATCGAGCGCTCCCCGCCTAAATAGACAAGATTTATTGCTTTTTAGCTCGCTAAGTTCCAGCAATGGTGTGAGCACCGTAACGACCTAATGTTATGTCTTGGAAGCAGCTTAGCACTATTGGCTGCATGCCGGGCACCAGACGCCCCTTCGCGTAAACGGCCCTTAATAGGATAGAGCAGCCCACGGAATTTAAGAAGATGCTATTTTGGCTGTGTGGTCGCGTTTGATTTGCTCCAGTAGCTCAGTGGATAGAGCATCTGCCTTCTAAGCAGTCGGTCGCAGGTTCGAATCCTGCCTGGGGCGTATACAATCCAGGGGTTTCAGCGGTTTAACTACAGGCAGGTGTACTGGCCACAAGTAAACGCTATCAAGGGGTTTACAGCAGTTGGATCATCTGTTCGACAAAGGCAGCGTAATTTTGAAGGTAGTGCCCTGACCCACCACGCTTGTGACATTGATATCCCCATTGTGAGCCTGAACGATTTGCTGCACAATCGCTAGCCCTAGCCCGAAACCTCCCGAAGACTTAGAGCGCTTAGAATCCACCCGGTAAAATCGCTCAAATATGTGGGGCAGCGCTTCACTGGGAATGCCAATGCCCGTATCTTGAACCTGAATATTAGCCTGCTTAGCGGCAACGAGCAGCCGCAGCTGAATAGCCCCTCCCGCCGGGGTATAGCGGCAGGCATTGCTGAGTAAATTGGCGATCGCCTGCCGCAACAGACCGGCATCGGCACTTACCATAACAGCGGCATTGGGGAGATGAGTCGTCAACAGTAAGTGGTGTGACCTAGCTTGGGGAAGCCAGTCGGAGAAAAGATTGGAGAGCAACGTATTGAGCACCACGGTCTGGAGTGTATCGGAGGCCAACAGCCCGTCATGCCGCGCTAAAAATAGCAGCTCGCTCACCAGGGCGCTCATTTGCTTGGTGAGGCCAACAATTTTCTCCAGCTTCTTACGGAGGAGTGTAGGTGACTCTTCCATATCCTCAAGGTTCATGAGGCCCACTTGGGCGTTACTGAGGACCGCCGCTAGCGGGGCCCGCAGCTCGTGGGAGGCGTTGGCCGTAAACCGCTGCAGCTGCTCGCACACGACTTCCAGCCGCTGATTAGTTTCCCGCAGGTTGGTTTCTCGGTGGCTCAGCTCTCGCTCAAGCTGGTGAAACAGGTGGGCCGCTAGCAGCGCCCCCAAAGACCCCACAACGGCTGAAACACACAGCATAATCCAGGTGATTTGACTGTAAAAATCCTGGCGCTGCCGATGCTGCTCTAGGAGCACTTCTTCAATTTCAGCAAAGCGGTCGATTTCCAGCCGGGCAGCGTTCATGGTCGCCTCACCCTCTTCTAGCCAGCTGTAGATTGAGGCGGCGGGAACGGTAGTATTGGCCTGCTGTTGAATGCGCTCTAGCTCTCCCTGCGACGCTATTTTCTGTTGAAACACCTCTAGGATGTCGTCCACCATGACGCGAATTTCCTCAACCCGCGCGGCCTGCTGCGGCTCATCCTGCACCAGCTCCTCGAGCTGGGCTAACGATTCCGGGACAACGGTTTGCGCGTCGTCATAGGGCACCAGAAACTCATCGCGTTGGGTGAGCTGATAGCCCCGGACGCCCGTTTCAGCATCGAGTAAGGCATTCAGCAGCCGCTTGGTTTCGAACCTCACCACTTGGGTATGCTGCACCCGAGTTTTATCCTGAACGAGTCTGGCCTTTAGCCAGACGAAAGCAACTAAGGCGGTAAATAGGCAGGTGACAGGGATGGCAATAATTAGGGCACCCCGCACGCGAATCGGCAAGGTCTGCCAGCGGCTTTGAAATCGCTGAATCGGGTGGGCCATGCTCAAGTTAAGGGGTCTGCCGAACCTGGATCGAGCCGGTAGCCGGTGCCGTAGACAGTTTCGATCCAATTTTCTGCGCCGAGGTCGCGCAACCGTTGCCGCAGTCGCTTGACCCGTACGGCAACGGCGTTGCTCTCCGGCTCTTCTCCCCACTCCCAGAGCGCCTGCTCAATTTGGTCGCGGGTCAGCACTTGATGGGGGTGCCGCAGCATGTATTCTAAAAGCTGAAAATCTCGGCTGGACAGCTTTAGGCTAACGTTTTCTCGCTCTACCCGCATGGTGTCGAGATGGAGCGATAAATCCTCAAGGCTGAGACTATCGCTGCGCCAGAGGGGCGATCGCCGCCGCAAGGCTCTCACCCGCGCCAGCAGCTCCTCCACATCTATAGGCTTGACGAGGTAGTCGTCGGCCCCAGCGTCTAGCCCTGTGACCTTGTCTGATGTGGTGTCTTTTGCCGTCAGCATCAAAATGGGAGCAGCTTTACCGGCCTGGCGATAGGCCTGGCATAGGGCGATACCGTCTTCACCTGGCAGCATCCAGTCAAAGATGAGCAGATCATACTCCTTCTCATCCATGAGCCACAGGGCCGTGGTGCCATCTTCGGCAGCATCAACCACATGCCCTGAACGGCTCAGGGCCTCATGCAGGGGCTCGATCTGATCGGGGTCGTCTTCAACCAGCAGGATGCGCATCTCAATTTTGGCCAGTGCCTGTGACGGTGAAGGCATCGAACTCGCCATCGGAAAATTCGCCGGTGACCGTGACACGATCGCCCTCGGTCACAAACTGCGGGGTGTTGTCGCCATACACCTCCCAGGAGTCTACCCGAAAGGTGCGATCGCCTGTGTTGAGGCGAAACCCATCTTCCCAGACTCCCTCCACCATGCCGGTGTAGCCGGCCGCTTCTGCTCGGGGAAGGGTTGCAGCTGGGCTCGGGGCATCGGTGCCAGGGATCGCGTTCCCGTCAATCTTGAAGGCGTCGAACTCACCGCCGGAAAATTCGCCGGTAACCGTAACGCGATCGCCCTCGGTCACGAACTGCGGGGTGTTGTCGCCATACACCTCCCAGGAGTCTACCCGAAAGGTGCGATCGCCTATGTTGAGGCGAAACCCGTCTTCCCAAACCCTCTCAGCCGTGCCGGTGTAGGTGTCTTGAGCGTGACTGACATGGGGGAGAGCCACAGCAGCAATTCCAGCGGCGATTAAACCAGACAGGGCAAGGCGATTCATGAGATATCACTCCGTTATTTTTTTACTTATGGCAACCCTTTGGATGACCTGATCGATGATTCAAACGGCGTTACTGATTTGGGGTATGCCTTCTGTAGGGACATGGCAGTGCCATGTCCCTACGCCTGCTTTTGTGCTCATCCAATGCGGCAAATTCATACCTTAATTCATCAATGACATTCAAACTATAGAGACGGACTATGACGAGAAAATGACAGGTCAGCGCTGCAGGTCAAAAATCAGATGAATGCGACAGTCATCCGACGCGTTATAGGCTTCATGGGGGATTTTGTTGTTGAACCACCAACATTCTCCTGGCTGCATCCGCACCCACTCATCCCCAGCACATAGCAGGCTGCCGGCCGGGCTACGGAGCACCAGGTGGTAGCGATCGCGCACCCGGTAGTACTCCCCGTGGTCAATGTGGCGATAGACCCGCCCTCGGGGGGCCAAGCGCACCAGAGTAGCGCGGCCTAGCTCCCCCTGCTGAGCAGCCGCAAATTGCTCGGCCCAGGCCAAAACGCTAGGAAAGTGAGCTGCGAGCTGGGTGGGGCGACTGGCGTGCACATCGTTGCTACTGGTAACGCCGGGGGGAAAGGGCTTCGCCGCGCTGCGGAGGTAGATGCTGTGGGTTTCCCGCTGCACGGTGATCCGATCTTGGCGGCTGGTGTTGTACTCCCACAATGAGCTGTCGGCGTCGATCTCCGCCAGCAGCGGCTCAATATCAACGGCCTTGTGCATGACGCGAAAGTGCTGCAGCTCGCTGGCGGTGGCGCTGCTGGGGGCGGTCATTGCTAGCGGAATAGCTGGGGTTACCTGGGCTACATGTGGCGCTGCCCCGGGCTGAAACGCCGGCAGCTGCCTCAGCTTCAACAGCGCCATCAGGCAGTGCTGCACATTGTCCACGCGAATGACGTTGTCATAGACCGTGGTGCGGATAGCCCCT
>JBCCAG010000033.1:0-14038 GCA_039814955.1 Cyanobacteria bacterium P01_A01_bin.135 | reverse complement strand
CCCCCTTAAACATTTCTGTCAAGGATGGGTACGTTAGGCTGCATGCGCTGCAGGATCGATCGTCATCTACTGCGAGGTGAAAGCTGCTATGTCAAACCGTAGGCATCAAAACGGGGCGCGATCGCGCCGCTGGCGCTCTGCCCAAGGTGACTCCCGGTCTGGGGGAATCCTTGCCCCGCTGGCGCGGCTTTTGCTGCGAATTTTGTTTGCCCTACCCCGGCGGCTGGCCCAGCCCCAAGCGCAGGCAGGATTTATTTTGCCCACGGTGGTGCTGCTACTCTTGGTGGTTTCCCTAACGGTGGGATCCATCACCCTGCGCACCTTCACCCGCACTAGCCAAGCCATCGGCGATCGGCAGCAGCAGATTATCTACAATGCGGCGAGCCCCGCCATCGACCGGGCCAGGGCAAAGCTGGAGTATC
This sequence comes from Cyanobacteria bacterium P01_A01_bin.135, assembly GCA_039814955.1. Classification (GTDB taxonomy): domain Bacteria; phylum Cyanobacteriota; class Cyanobacteriia; order CAKZMO01; family CAKZMO01; genus JBCCAG01. The sequence continues at coordinate 13,616 of JBCCAG010000033.1, read as the reverse complement.
TGTTCAATCAAGATGAGCGCCTGCCCAGCGGCATCCCCGGTGAGGATACGCTGTTTGCCATGATGACCAACGACACCGTTACCGTGGCCCCTTCCGCCGCCACTAAGGGCGGTGCGCCCGCTAACCCCTATCTATTTGATGATGAAGCGGCCCTAAACATTACTAACGCAGCGACGGTAGATAACGCCTGGCAGTTTCCGGCAGACAGCGACGGTGACGGGACCCCCGATACCCTGATCGCCTATTCGATCGTGTTTCAAACGCCGAGAAACCCCAATGACTTAACAAACCCCAATTTGGACCTGCTGGCTAGGAATCTGGAGGTGCGCAACGGCCCCCTCAGCTCCGCCGCCGCCTCCGGCATCTGTAGCGCCGAGGCCTCTAGCCCCGTCCAAGAAGGCTGGTTCAGCAATGCCGGCAGCACGGTCGTCAACAAAAACTTTCAAATCAATGCGATCGCCGTCCCCGGTGAATTTAACGGCGGTCAGTTTGAGCCCAATCCCTTGGGCACTGTGGCGACGCTCGAGTTTCAACAGGACCGGCAGATCAATCAAGGCAATAAGTGGGGAGCCTGGTTCCGCAACGATTTAGAGGTGTTCCCAGGTCCGCAGTTCCGCTGGAACGGTGCTATGCATACCGAAGGCAATTTTGTCGTGGGAGAGAGTGCCCGCCCCGCCGCCTTCAATGCCTTCTTAATCAGCTCGACGGGGTCTTGCCTTAATACCTCGGCCATCGACTCAGAAATCACCATGGGCCGACTCCCTGATCCGGATGACGAGAGTCTTGGGGACAACGGGGGTGAACCATTTGTAGGTCAGGTGATTAGCGGACGTGTGGTGACGGATACCAACACCGGGGAGACCTCTAGAATTCACCTATTCAATAACGGTACCCCCATCTCTAACGCTGGCGATGCCGCAACCCAGTTGACGACAGCAACCGACTCCGTGGCAGAGACTTTGCCGGTGTCTGAGCTGGCCTTAGACCCGATTCGCCTACTGGCTGAGGACGTTTCGGCCTACCGCAACCCCAACCGAGACTCAGTAGACATCCGTGATGCTAACTGGCCCGTCAATGCTGAGAGAGACGGTCTCCCCGCCATTGATGAGCGCATTGGCAATCAGTCTGAACCGCTGCCGCGCGTGGGTGACTCCTACCGCGCGGATAACCGGCTGGGGCCTCAGCCTCGCTACGCGGGTCGAGAAAACAACTTCATTATCGTGGCCGACGAAGGAAATTTAGGGGAGAACATCGATGCTGGCACGGGGCTAATTTCCCCCGGCGCGGCGGTTGACGAAGTTGAGATTGGCCTAGACGGCTACTGGGAACGGCGGGCCCGCAACCAGGGTATGCGCATTGTGGTGGGTCAGCGGCTGGAGCTCGGTGACCCCTATGGCTGGGATGGCGCTAACGAGTCGCTGTATCCCTTTGCCACCTGCACCCCCGGTAACCTAGGGTGCCATACCACCCGGCAGCGGCGGACCTTGCTCGACAACCTGGCGGCGGTGCAAGCTACCGCCATCTACCGCGCTGGCGATAACGCCACCGATGGCGATCTACCTCGGGCGTGCTTGGCGACGACGGTGCACCCCGGCACGGCCAAGACTTTGCGGGACAGCGCAACGTTCGAGACCCTGCAGATTCCCCCCAACTCTATTCAGCCTGCTGAGACGACGGTGCTCACAGACTTCTTTACGGGCCGGGGCACTAACGGCTGGGAGTTCGATTTTCCCTACACCGCCAGCGATATCGCCACGGCCACAAACAGGCTTGAGCCGATGGGAATTGCCCTGCGCAACCTGGCTAAGTTTGCTGGGGACCCTCGGGGCGGCGCGCCCTCCTTCCCGCCTGTGCAAGACGCCAACGTTCACCCCTTCCCGCTGATGGCGATGTGGGGCGACTTCTCTAAGCAGCGGCGCGTCCTTGATCTGTTGGATGGCGCTGAGAATTATGCCTCACTGAGCCCGGCGGATAAGACAACCCTACATACGGCCATCTGCACCCTGAGCATGTTGGCCTACAACATTAACTACCTGTCCCAGTTCAGGGACGTCGATGCCAGCCTGCCTGCCGCTGACCAGGCCAGCGTCAATCTAGAGTACGGCAGTGACGGCGATGATTCGATTCGAGAGCTGGCCAACCGGCTGACGAGAATTGGCAACAACGCGGCCAACCTCCCTGCCAGCGTCAAAGATCTTCGAGAGAGCGTCGAGTGGAACCCGCTGCCAGAGCAGTATATCGCCGCTCTAGAAGAGTGGAATAGCGTTTCAGACCCGGCAGACCCGCCAACGGATCGGACCGCTGTTCCCAGCGATATGCTGGCGATCGCCCGCGTGATTGCCAACCGGGAGCAGGTCAACCGCGATCGAATTGAAGGATTCAGTACGACAGGAACGAGATATAGCTGTCGGTTCAACAATCCTGCCTTACAAGCGGCGCTCAGAAACGGGCTAAATACGCTCTGCGCCGATCCTGCTCGTCCGAAGTACCCCGTGCTGCGGGCGCTGTTTCCGGCAGCCAACGACACGGGCAATCTCGATACGGCGGGGGTGACCCGAGATACGGTGCTGCCATACTTTGCCGTAGTCAATGGGGACCCCTACGAACCCATTACTGGAGACACTGAAGTCTTACCGCCCACCGGCCCTGAAGATCAGCTAACCAACTTGGCCACAACTGATATTATCGGGAGACCTCAACTCAGCCCAACGGCGGGCTGGACTCTGCCCATCGCCGCTGCTACAGGAGTCGGAGAAAATCCTAACTCCAATGAGGCCGCTCTGATTGCCTACCGGGACGCCACCGGCACCACCACCTATCGAGTCCCCTTCAAGGACGCCGCCTTCTACGACGGGCGCGAGCGGATGAGCATCCGAGCCCTAGACATCGATTTAGATCTGCTGCGGCAAACCAGGTTTGCGACAGCCGCTGAATCTTGGCTCCCCTTGAGCGGCATTGTCTTTGCCTTCCGGGAAGACGCCGTTCGGGAAGACGCCATCGTACGTCCGGCGGGGAGCGCAGTGCAATGTGCTAACTTCGCCGTGTTCACGCCAGCGAACTGCCAAACCGATGCCCAAGGAAGGGCCCTCAGCTCCACGGACCCGCTAATTTTAAACAACGGCTTCAGCATGAAGGCGGTGGATTTCATCGCCGACCCAGACCGACGCCCCTACGGCTTCCGGATATTCAATGGAACGACCCTAAGGCGTGCAGACGACGACGGTACTGGCATGTCCCTAGTTTCTGACAACAGCGTCTACATCAAAGGGCCATTCAACCTACATCAGCTCACCGGTACGGCCACTCGCCTAGAAGAGTTCACCGTTCCCTTAGATGATGACTGGGCTAACTTCTACGACCGCAGGTCGGAAGATCTAGACACCACTAGGTTTGCCAACCCTGCCCGTGATGACTGGCGACCCACGGAAGTGCTGGCGGATGCGGTGACGATTTTGTCCAATCAGTTCTGCGACGGCAGCATTGAGGACAGCTTTACCACGGCAGGGGAAAATCCAGCGACCGCCAACGTCGATGCTGCCACCATGACGGCCTATGGCTGCGCCAATGTGGGTGGGCCGAATCAGGACCGCACCTCCTACCTCAACCAAAAGCGACCCATAAACAACCCTGGAGCTGGTTGGCAGCGCCAAAATCCTCTCGACAACCTCTCTCCCATTGCCATCGACCGCAACGGTAATCCGCTGGTTGCTAATGGGACCGGCGGTACACCCTACACCAACAACTTCTACGACACTGAGGAGAATGCCCTCAGCGTTGCTGCCCAGCAGACGGTTAACCTGGGCATCATCGGTGCCATCGTCCCCTCCCGGGAGGACCAGCCCTACGGCGGCCTGCACAACTTCCCCCGCCTGCTTGAGGACTGGGACGATGTCGACCTGTCGATGTCGGGAACGTTTTTCCAGCTCACCTTCAGTACAGCGGCCACCGCGCCTTACGACCAGGAGGTGTGGGAGCGGCAAGAGGCCCCAACCCGGGATAGAGATATCTTCCCCTACTACAACCCGCCCCAGCGACTTTGGGGATACGATGTGGCGCTGCAGTATGTGCAGGCTCCCCCCATCGCTAGCCGGTTCGCCTCCCCCAACACTGAGCGCAGCGAGTTCTACAGCGAGCCTACATTGGATGACCCTTACATTGCCCAGCTCTGTCGCAGCGCCATCGGTAATGCTAGCTTCTGCCCTGCCCCATAATGGATAACCAAACCACTAGAAACATCATGGGCCTCCTGCGCCGCCTGCCGCCTGTCCTGCCGCTAGCGCCGACTCAAGACCGCGATCGCGGTCTAACGCTGGTGGAATCTCTGATTGCCATCTCCGTGGTCGGCGTTACCGGCCTGTTGATTACGCCACCGCTGTTCATTTCTGCCGCTACGCGGGTACAGAACCGGCGGGCTGAGCAGGCCCTCAACGTTGCCCAGGGGGAGATCGATCGAGTGCGGCTGCTGGTGGAGCGAGACCGGCAGACAGTTGGCTTCGACCCTGACGACAACCCCATTGCCCCAACCCCAGGCCAAGTGCTGCCGCCCCAGGTCGCGAATGTTGATGCTGTCGGTGCCCCGATGGCTTTGATCAATCGGCTGGAATCGGTCAACGACCGCTTCGATACCTATGGCGGGCAGCCTATCCCAAATGCAGCGGCGGCGCTCCCGATCGATATCGACGGGGATGGGGATGCCGACTACTTTATGCAGACCTTTCGCAACGAAGGGGTGAGGGATACTGGGTCGAACCAGCTGGAGTCGTTTCGCATGGGGGTACGGGTCTATGCCATCGCTGCCCGGCGCAATCTCGGCTCACTGGGAGTTACTGAGGCCTCCCTGCGCTATACCTCGGGGCTAGGGAATCAACAGCAGCTTCCGCTAGCGGTGCTCTATGCTAACTTCACCCGCAGCGATCGCGCCGACTCGGTTTGCCAGTTCAATAACCTAGATGGAATCTGCCCTGCCCCGACCCCGTAGCTCGCGCTTACCGTCATCAAGTACTGCTGCTGTTATCCAGTTCCCTTGTGCCCATGTCTTTCATTGCCTCTTTACGTCACCGCTGGCACCAGCATCACTCCCTAGCTCCCGAGTCTGATGAGTCGGGGTTCACCTTGATCGAGCTGCTGGTCACCATTATCCTGGCCTCCGGCATTGTGGCGGGGGTAATGTACCTGGCGGTGGAAGTCCTCCAGGCTGACCAGCGGGAGAGCGATCGCACAGAGACTCAGCGGGATATGCAGGCCGCGCTGACCTTCATGGAGTCAGAGCTACGCCAGGCGGTGTTTGTCTACGACGCCAACTGCCTAGCGGGTGTTCCGGATGACCCGGCTAGCCCGGATTTGGCCTGCGACGGTCTAGATGCTGCCTGGGGGCTCAACTTGCCCGGCGACATGGAGCCTGTGCTGGCCTTTTGGCGGCTGCAGCCTTTTCCCCCAGCGGTGCAAGCCGCCTGCGCCGGCGGCACCGCCAATGCCGATGTCCCTTGCCTATCGGGCAATTCCTATACCCTAGTGGTTTACTCCTTGGGGACTAGAGATGGGGGCGGGGACGATCTCGCCGCTTTGAAGGGCGAGGCGGGCATTTTCCGCTCGGAGATGTCGATTGCTGAGCCCACTGCTGCCGGCTACATCAGTCCTTTTCGGGGAGCCGTCGCTAGCTTCAGAAACTGGCCCGATGGCGATGGCTTCGCCGCTACTAACAGGCCAACTTTTTCTGAGCCGGCCCTCCTCGTTGACTACGTCGATAGCGGCGCCGGTAGCTTAGGGGCGGGAGATGCGCCATCCTGCCCCACCCCGACGGATTTCTACCAGCTCACCCCCAACGATGCGGCGGGAGTCCCCCGCAGCTTCTATGCCTGCGTCAGCAACTCCGATGTGGATTCAGCGACGGCGGGCAACCAGGACGTCGTCCTTTACCTGCGGGGGGATGCGGTGGGCCGCTCGGGACTGCAGCGCGACGGCAGCTTTTTACCGACCCTGGAATCAAGGGTCTTCATTCGCGGCACCTTGGATAAGTCCCCCGTCTAGATGCCCAGACCAGTCGGCTTCGTTTACTACCTCAGATGCAATTATCAGCGGGCAATAATCAGCAATGCTACCTCAAATCCTTAAATCCCTATCCAAAGCCAAGCTGAGTCGGCGCTCCAATGCCGGTTTTACCCTGTTTGAGCTGCTAATTGTTGTGCTAATTATCTCCATCATTGCGGTGATCAGTGCCCCGAGCTGGGGGGCGATCGCCAACCGGCAAAAGGCCAAGCGAGCCGTCGATCAGCTACGCCAGGCGGTTCGTCAAACCCAGTCGGAGACCAGGCGGCTGCGCAGCGATCGCCCCCTGGAGTTTGACACCGGTGCCAATACCCTCAGCTATCCCGGCAGCGGCAGCTCAGAGCCGGTTTCTCTTGCTGAGGGGGATCTAGATGCTGATGTTTTCACCTTTACGGTGGTGGACGGCGACGGAGCCCCGATTACTCAGGATACCGACGGTGATGGCCTGTCTGAAATCTGGTTTAGCGCCAACGGAGGCCTGGATATCAACCGCAGCAATGAAGAGCTGCCCATCTATCTCAGCGTCACCCCCAACAACTCTAACGCCACCCGCTGCATCGTCATCCGCTCTCTGATTGGCGGTATCGACCTAGAGCGCAACGCTGAATGCGTTGGCCAGTAGCGCTCGGGGATCCCTGCTTCAAGTGAGGCAGCGCCTCAGGTGATACAGTAGCGGGATAATATGCACTGGAGGAGGGGCGATGGTAAAGCACATCGGGCTGCTGTTTGGCGGTGATTCGGGGGAGCATGAGGTATCGATTCGCTCCGCCCAGGCGATCGCCCGGGCCCTGGAGGTCGATGACAATGCCGAGCGCTATCGGGTGCTGCCCTTCTACATCCAGAAAAACGGCGTTTGGCAAGGCCCGGATGTGGCCGCAAAGGTCTTGGCGGCAGGGACACCCCCAGATACCACTGAAGACGGCAGCCGCTGGCAGTTCCCTGACGCTGCGGCTACCGTTGAGGTCTGGTTCCCGGTGCTCCACGGCCCTAATGGCGAAGACGGCAGCATCCAAGGCTTGCTGCAGCTCATGGGGGTGCCCTACGTGGGGCCAGGAATTATGGCATCGGCGGTGGGCATGGATAAGCTGGCCATGAAGAGCGCCTTTGCCCAGGCCGGTTTGCCCCAGGTAAAGTACCAGGCGGTGACCCGGGAGGAGGTGTGGTCCAACCCCTGCGTGTTCCCCAAGGTGTGCGATCGCCTGGAGGAAGCCCTGGGCTACCCCTGCTTTGTGAAGCCCGCCAACCTGGGCTCTTCGGTGGGGGTATTCAAGGTGCGATCGCGCAGTGAGCTAGAAACCGCCCTGGACAGCGCCGCCAGCTACGACCGGCGCATCATCGTTGAGGCGGGGGTGACAGCGCGGGAGGTGGAATGCGCCGTGCTGGGGAACGACAGCCCCAACGCCTCGGTGGTAGGGGAAATCACCTTTGACAGCGACTTCTACGACTACGAGACCAAGTACACTGAAGGCCGCGCCCAACCGCATATTCCCGCCCCCCTCCCCGAGGCGATCACCACCCTCATTCAGGAGCGAGCCGTGCAGGCCTTTGTCGCTCTCGATTGCGCAGGCCTATCCCGGGTGGACTTCTTCTACATAGAGACCACAGGCGAAGTGCTGATCAACGAGGTCAATACCCTGCCCGGCTTCACCGCCACCAGCATGTACCCCACCCTTTGGGAGAACACCGGCGTCCCCTTTGCAGAGCTGGTGCATCAATTAATTATCCTTGCGGGCGATCGCCATTCTCAGGGAAGTCCTCAATAATAGGGGGTATTCCCCCTCAATCCTGAATTCTCGTCATGGCTCTTCCTAAACCGCTACCGCCCTTTCTGCGGCGGCTCTCTGGCTCCCCGACCCTGTTGCTATGGACGGGCGCTTGGCTCAGCACCATGCTCCTCTGCTGGGTTGGGCTGCTGCTGCTGCTGCACCCCAATGTGGCGGGCCTGTCCCGACAGGGTTCCCCCGTCTCTGTGATTACCCCCAAGCAGCGCTACGTTCCTCTCACCCCCACCCGAGATATCCAGACGGCAGCCTCGACCACAACCGGAGAATTTTCCGTGGTTCCCTTGCTAGGGCTAGCGACGCTGTGCATTGTCGGGTCACGGCTAATGATGGGACGGATGCGCTCTTACCATTAGCGCCGCTCCTGCAGCTTTTTGTAAACTGCTTTGATATCCACGTTGTGGTGGGCCAAGGCTACTAGACTGTGGTAGAACAAATCGGCCACCTCCCCAGCGATGTCGTCGGGGTCATCGTCTTTACAGGCCATCACCACCTCTGCTGCCTCCTCCCCAATCTTCTTGAGGATGCCGTTGTCCCCCTTTGACAGCAGCTTACAGGTGTAGGAGTCGGGGCTGGGGTTATCGCGGCGATCGCAGATGACCTCAAACACCTGGGAGAGGGTATCTGCCGGTGGGCTAGCGACGCCCTGATTCACCTGGTGAAAGCAGCTGCGTCGCCCGGTGTGGCAGGCCACATCTCCCTCTTGGCGCACCTGCATTAAAATGGCGTCGCTGTCGCAGTCGTAGCGGATGGTCTGCACCCGCTGCAGGTGGCCCGAGGTGGCTCCCTTGTGCCATAGCTCAGCGCGGGAGCGGCTCCAGTACCAGGCGTCCCCGGTCTCCAGGGTGCGCTGTAGGGACTCCCGGTTCATCCAGGCCAGCATCAGCACCGTGCCGTCCAGGTAGTCCTGGGCGATGGCGGGCACGAGCCCCTGCTCGTTGAAGCGAATTTCCTCTAAAGGAATAGCCGTTTTTAAGTCGGTGCCGACGGCGGCGTTACTGGTCATGGTTGGTAGAACGGGTAGGTTAAAACTTGTAGGTAAGATCTTGCGGAGGCCGAGGACGGGGCAGTATGGCCCTATTCTACGGCTCGGCGCGACAAAATATTGGGGTTTTCAGGCGGGGCAATGTATAGTAGTTGGCAATAATGTTCGCTGCGATGCCCTGCGCGCATTACCTGCACTATTCCCCGCATTATTTACTGAGAGGCTCTGATTATGGCTTTTTCCCCCTCACGTCGTCAGTCAGTTGCAAAACCAGCCCTACCGGCGGCGCTTCGTCTGGGGGCGATCGCGAGTATGGCGATCGCAGGTGTGATGGGCCTCAGCGCGCCGGCCCTTTCCCAAGCCGCCTACGGCAGCTATGTGGGGGTAGGTGCATCGGTAGGCCTCACCAGCGGCGATAGCGATCTGGGCGAAGACCAGGACTTTTCGGGGGTGATCGCCGCCCGCTACCACTTCTTGCGCCTGCCCATGTCGGTGCGCGCTCAGGCCCTGGTGTTCACCGACACTGACGCCCTCGTGCCCACGGTATCTTACGACTTCCCCATCAACTGGCAAACCGACGCCTACATCGGGGCTGGCGTTGCCTTTCAAGATGACAGCGACTCCGCCTCCCCCATCGGTAACGAGACGGCCTTTGTCATTCAGCCCGGGGTAGACTATAGCCTGCCCAACAGCCGCCTAGTGGTGTTTGGCAACGCCATCATCGCCTTTGACGCTTACCAGCAGGGCGGCGGTACGGCGGCGGCGCTCCAGGGTGGGGTGGGCCTCCGCTACTAGAGTCCCGCGACCCACAGCCCTCCCCCTCCGATTGCTCCATCGCTCCATGGCCTCAAATCAGCGCAACGCTGTTATTTCTCCAGAGGGCTATCTGCCTGAATTTTGGCAGCAGCTACTGCAGCTCCACCGGCTGCTGGTGTGGGCCCGGTGGCTCATTGTGGGAACTTGCTGTCTCCTGTTTGGCATCCCCAGTCTGTGGGCCCTGCGCAGCGAGATAGCTATGTTGCGGGACTACTTCACTTGGCCGGCCCTGCGCTATGCCCTGCTGTTTAACCCTATCCCCGCTGTGGGGCTGGCCCTTTGCCAGGCCCTGATGCTCTCCACACTGATTTGGCAGAGCCGCAACAGCCTATTTGGCCTGCCGCTGCGGGAGGTAAAGCGGCTAGAGCGCCAGCTCGAACAGATTAACCGCCAGGGACCAGCCCATCCCCTGTGGCCCTTTGTGCATCGAGAGCCCTACTAGACACCAGTTTGGGCTATTGGGCACCCAGAAGCGCCACCAGCAGTGCTTTTTGGGCGTGGAGGCGATTCTCCGCTTCATCCCAGATGCGCGATCGCGGTCCCTCCATCACCTCGTCGGTGATTTCCTCGCCGCGGTGGGCCGGCAGGCAGTGGAGCACAATGGCCTCAGGGTCAGCATGGGCCAGCAGCTCGGCGTTCACCTGGTAGGGTTGAAACAGGGGAATCCGGCTGGAGGCCTGTCCTTCTTGACCCATACTGGCCCACACATCGGTATAGAGGACATGGCTCCCCTTGACGGCGGCTACCGGGTCAGTGGTGACCTTGACGGTGGCCCGCTCCCCGGCGATCGCCGTTGCCCGCTCCAGAATCTCTGGCAAGGGCTGGTAGTCCTCCGGCGTCGCCACCACAATCGATATCCCTGCCAAGGCGCAGCCCAACATTAGGGAGTGGGCCACATTGTTGCCGTCTCCGAGGTAGGTCATGGTTAACCCCGCTAGCGTGCCAAACGCTTCCTGCACCGTCAGTAGGTCCGCCAAGATTTGACAGGGGTGCTCCAGATCTGTGAGGGCGTTAATTACCGGAATCTCAGCAAAGCGGGCAAAGGTCTCTATCTCGCTTTGCTCGTAGGTGCGAATGGCCAGCACGTCTAGGTAGCGGTCTAGTACGCGGGCAGTATCCCGGGGCGGCTCCCCCCGACCAACTTGGGTCACGTTGGCGTTCAGATCCAGCACCTGGCCCCCAATCTGGTACATGGCGGCAGAAAAGCTGACCCGGGTACGGGTTGAGGCTTTGCTAAACAAAAGACCCAGGATTTTGGGGCAGTGAGGCCGAATTTCTCCGGCTTTGAGCTGAGCAGCTAAGGACAAAAGCCCCGCCATCTCGGCGGCGCTCAAATCGGTCATGCTTAAGAAATCGCGTCCGGCCAGAGATTCCACAGTCATCGACTCACACCTAGATTGAAAATAAGAACTTACCAGACTGCTGCTGCCAGACGCTAGCCGCGGGTTTGGTAAATCAAGGTTCAATCACTTGCTGGAGAGCCGACAAACCCTGGTGGGGAGACCGGTACAACCGATCGTACCGTCAAGGGTAGCCGCAGGCTTTAACGCTAGCTTGTTCGAGCGGGCGGTGATTTTATAAAATCTTTAAGCAGTTTAGTGACAACCGTCACTGATTGACCGGTACTCTGATAAGCGATAATACGCTTAGGCTAACGCGTAAGCCTGCAGAAAACTCACCATAAGATCTCGATACGCTGGCTTTCGCATTCATCAACGCGCTATCCTGACGTTCGATCTGAGGAACACCTCACTGTGGATTTGTCTAAGGGGCCCTACCAACGGTTCATCACTGCCGATGAGCAGCTAATCTATAACCATCTTCTATGGTGGATCGAGCGCGAGTCGCCGGAGCAAATGCTCTGTCGCTTCAAGTCACTCTTCATTGACGGATACCACTATCCGGATGCCGAGATTTCCAAAGCGCTCGATAAAATCACCGCCTTACCCAATGCATCAGACGAATTCCGCTTTATCGTCAACCGCTGTTGCCACATTTTGATCAACCGCTGGCAGCTACGCTCCCACAATAGCGCTGCCATCACCCAGCTCATCGATCTATTTCAGGCCGTACCTGACGCTCCGGTAGCGGGGATGTGGCGGCACCACTACGTGCGGCGACTGCGGGAGCTGATGCGGCAGTTCTTGCAAACTGAGCAGTACTATACGCTGCGGCGACTCGCTGAATTGATTCGCTCCACCGGCTCCACCAACAGCCGCCTTTTGGGCACGTTGATTGGCCGCTACCCTTACCTATACGGGCACTGCCTGATCAGCGAGGACAGCTCGCGGGAGCACCGCCGCACCGTGCGCCACATTCAAACCAGCGCTCAATCTAATTTTGAAATTGCCCTGTCTAAATACCTGACGGTTCAGGTAAGAGCGCCTCAAAGACAGGCTCAGACAGGTACCAATAGCCGCAGCCGCCAGCCCCTTAACCCCACCCTGCTCAGCGATCGCGCCCTCAACCAGGCGATTAAGCACTACGGCCCGGTGGTTCCGGGTCAGGGCTACCGGCACTTGGCACAGACCTTTATGGCTCGCAGCGGCTACGCGCAATCCTACGGGGCCTTTAAAAAAGATCTCTATCACTACCTGACGGACGGCATCGACCCAGGCTATGGAAAACGCCAGTTCAATGCCCAGCTCTGCCGACAGCTAGAGGCTACTCTGCCGGAGAGCGATTTCGCCCTGGTAGACGACTTCTTGGTAGTGCGCACCTGTAGCTACCTGTTCAACTTCCTGGTGGTCGACGGGCCCAAAAACCCCCAACACTTTGTGTTTGTTGACCTGTTTAACAACATTGGCCCGGTGCTAACCATGGGGCTACTGCTGAAGCTGGTGCTGCTGTGCCGCCGCGTCCGCCCTTACCTAGAGCGTCGGTTCTCAATTCTGTTCAACCACTACGAAACCCACCGCCGCGATACAGTGAGCTGGCTAGTCCACGCGCTGGAGCTACTCAACGTTGCCCTGACCACCAACTTCGGCAAAATCGATACCTCGCTGCTGGTCCTGGCTCAGAGTGCCTGAGTTTATCCCAGTTCAGCTAGATTCGCGCTTCGAATCGCTTCATGAAAATTTAGAATGGAGGGGTCTGCCTACAATAGGGTGGTCTTGTGGCGCTGCGCCAAATTGACTACCCTCCCTGCCCCGTTTGAGCGTATTGCTATGACCCACTTCCTCCAGAAACTGCACAGCTCTGAGCGCCCTGTTCTCGTGTTTGATGGCGCCATGGGAACCTCGCTGCAGACGCAGAATCTGACAGCGGAAGACTTTGGCGGGCCGCAGTACGAGGGCTGCAACGAGTACCTGGTGGTATCAAAGCCGGAGGCAGTGGCGCGCGTCCACCGAGAGTTTTTGGAGGCGGGGGCGGATGTGATTGAGACCGACACCTTTGGTGGGGCCTCCGTGGTGCTGGATGAGTACGGACTAGGCGATCGCGCTTACGAACTCAACGTGAAAGCGGCGCAGCTGGCTAAGCGAGTGGCAGCGGAGTATTCCACGCCAGAGAAGCCCCGATTTGTGGCGGGGTCCATGGGGCCCACCACAAAGCTACCGACCCTGGGCCACATCGACTTCGACAGTATGAAGGCCACCTTCGTGGAGCAGGCTGAGGGGCTATACGACGGTGAGGTTGATCTCTTTATTGTGGAAACCTGCCAGGACGTGCTGCAGATCAAGGCGGCGCTGTCGGCCATTGAGCAAGTGTTTGAGGCAAAAGGGGTGCGCCGTCCGCTGATGGTGTCGGTGACGATGGAGACCACGGGCACGATGCTAGTGGGCTCCGACGCGGCGGCGATGCTGGCAATTCTGGAGCCCTACCCCATCGACATCCTAGGGCTCAACTGCGCGACAGGGCCGGACCGGATGGCGGACCATATTCGCTACCTGTCGGCTCATTCACCGTTTGTGGTGTCCTGTATCCCCAACGCGGGGCTGCCGGAGAATGTGGGCGGCCACGCCCACTACAAGCTGACGCCCATGGAATTG
>JBCCAG010000089.1:0-9202 GCA_039814955.1 Cyanobacteria bacterium P01_A01_bin.135 | reverse complement strand
GCAGACTTGGTGGCGCAGTAGACGCTGCCGCCGGGATAGGTTTCGTGGCCGGCAATGGAGCCGATATTCACCACATGCCCTTTGCCCCGCTCTACCATCCCCGGCACCACCGCCCGCGTCACGTACAGCAGGCCCTTGATGTTGGTGTCGATCATCTCCTCCCAGTCCTGCAGCTCCGCCTCATGCAGTTTATCCAGCCCCCGGCTGAGGCCGGCGTTGTTCACCAGCACATCTATGGCTTGCCATGCGCTGGGCAGCCCAGTGATCGCATCGGCCACCGCACCGCGATCGCGCACGTCTAGTTCTACGAGGTGGGTCGCACAGCCAGTGGCTTCTAGAGTTTGGGCCACCGCTTCTAGGCGGTCATAGCGGCGGGCGGCAAGGATGAGGCGATCGCCTGCTTTCGCAAAGGCGTGGGCGCAGGCTTCTCCAATGCCGCTGCTGGCGCCGGTAATCAGGACGGTGTTGGTCATGGTTGATAGAAGGGGAATATGCTCCCAAGTTTAGTGGCAAGGGGCGTCGCCGGTGCCTGTGAGACCTAGGCGAGAAAGTCGGCCCGGTGCAAAACGGTTTTGACCTAGCGGGTTTGGTTTAATAGGGGAGCTGAATTCGAGCCTCGATCTATGGTGAGCTGGCAGTCCGTCAATGACTATCAAGATATCTACTACCACAAAGCCGGCGGCATCGCCAAAATAACCATCAACCGCCCCCACAAGCGCAACGCCTTCCGCCCCAAAACCGTTGCCGAAATGTACAGCGCTTTCCTCGACGCCCGGGAGGACCCCCGTATCGGGGTCGTGTTGCTCACGGGTGCTGGCCCACACACCGACGGTAAGTATGCCTTCTGCGCCGGGGGCGACCAGAGCGTGCGGGGAGAGGCGGGCTACATGGATGAGCAGGGCGTCCCCCGGCTGAACGTGCTGGACCTGCAGCGGCTGATTCGCTCCATGCCCAAGGTGGTGATTGCCCTGGTGGCAGGGTATGCCATTGGGGGCGGCCATGTGCTGCATGTGGTGTGCGACCTCACCATTGCCGCCGACAACGCGGTGTTTGGCCAAACGGGCCCTAAAGTCGGCTCCTTTGACGGTGGGTTTGGGGCCAGCTACCTGGCCCGCAGCGTCGGGCAAAAAAAGGCGCGGGAAATCTGGTTTTTATGCCGCCAGTACGGGGCCGAGGAAGCTCTGCAGATGGGACTGGTGAATGCGGTGGTGCCGGTAGCCCAGCTTGAGGTGGAGGGGGTGGCTTGGGCCGAGGAGATCTTGCAGAAGAGCCCCATCGCCATTCGCTGCCTCAAGTCGGCCTTTAACGCGGACTGTGATGGGCAGGCCGGGCTACAGGAGCTAGCGGGTAACGCGACGCTGCTCTACTACATGACGGAGGAAGGCCGCGAGGGCAAGCAGGCGTTTTTAGAGAAGCGCCCTCCCGATTTCAGCGACTATCCCTGGCGTCCTTAAACCGCTGTCACAGGCTAATCTGAAGGGGATGTGGGGATGTGCGCGGGGGCTGACCAATAGTTCCAAAGAAGACCCAGCGGCTCTCTTCCAAACCGACGATAGGGAGACATGCGCGTGAAATTTGCCGATCGAATAGCGCCGCTGCAGCGGAACTTGTTTGCCGATATGGACCAGGCCAAAGCCGAAGCGCGGGCCATGGGAAAGGACATCATCGATCTGTCTTTGGGCTCTTCAGATCTGCCCACCCCGCCCCACGTGCTAGAGGCAATAGCCCAATCCCTCCCCGACCCCAGCACCCACGGCTACCTGCTCCACCACGGCACTCAGGCCTTTCGTGAGGCAGCGGCGCAGTGGTACGAGCACAAGTTTGGGGTGGCGGTGGACCCGGAAACTGAGGTGCTGGCGCTGATTGGCTCCCAGGAGGGCACAGCCCACCTCCCTTTGGCGGTGCTTAACCCCGGAGATGTGGCCCTACTGCAAGACCCCGGCTACCCCTCCCACGCCGGGGGCGTCCATTTGGCCAGCGGGCGCGTCCACCTGATGCCGCTGCTGGCGGAGAATGACTTTTTGCCGGTGCTAGCGGATATTCCCGCGGAGGTGCTCGCCCAGGCGCGGATGATGGTGCTCAGCTATCCCCACAACCCCACTACGGCGATCGCCCCGCTAAGTTTTTTCAAGGAGGCGGTGGCCTTTTGCCAGCAGCACGACCTGGTATTAGTACATGATTTCCCTTACCCAGATATTGTATTTGGGGAGGCAGTGGCCCCCTCGGTGCTGCAGGCGGACCCCGCAAAGACGGTGTCTATCGAGTTCTTTACCATGTCAAAGTCCTTCAACATGGGAGGGTTCCGGGTGGGCTACGCCGTGGGTAACGCCGAGCTGATTCGGGCCCTGCGCCAGGTGAAGGCGGCGGTGGACTTTAACCAGTATCGGGGCATCTTGAATGGGGCGATCGCGGCGCTGCAGGGGCCGCCGGAGATGGTGAGCGCTGTGGCCGAGACCTTTCGTCAGCGGCGTGATGCTCTGGTGGAAACCCTGCGATCGCTGGGCTGGCAGGTGAATACCCCGGTGTCCACCATGTATCTATGGGCCCCACTGCCAGCCCCCTGGAGCAAGGACTCCATCGACTTTTGCCTGGAGCTGGTCAAAGCAACTGGGGTAGCGGTATCACCGGGTGCTGGTTTCGGCCCCCATGGAGAGGGCTATGTTCGCCTCGCCCTGGTCCATCCACCAGAGGTGTTGACGAAAGCGGCCCAGCGCATTGCGGCGTTTTTAGCGTAGGGCACAGCCTTAAAGCCGCGACAACAAATTTAATTATCTTTTAACGATTAAGGCAGCGGTTTGCTATCAATGAAACTGGGGGTTTTTAGGGTTGGGTACCCTGCCACAATAATTTACTCGCGACAGCGATCCCCAGAAAATTGCCTGTCACCTGAACTGATCCCCTGCAGAAGCATTTTCGCTGTAGATTAGCTGTAGATTTTGCTACCAAACGCGGGGATCGCCCAGCTTATAAGCGCTTCAGTTTAAAGAATCATCATTTAGAGTGGTTGTCAGATCGCAATTAGATTGTAATAATA
Source organism: Cyanobacteria bacterium P01_A01_bin.135 (assembly GCA_039814955.1). GTDB lineage: Bacteria > Cyanobacteriota > Cyanobacteriia > CAKZMO01 > CAKZMO01 > JBCCAG01. Next base: position 6,168 of record JBCCAG010000089.1, on the reverse strand, counting down.
GAAGTCATTCATTAATTTTTCAAAACGTTTCCTGGTTTTCTTTTGTCAGCCAAATCGCAACTCTTGAATGAGTAATCAGATTTTCGAAACGTTTCGTTTACGACTCTTTTTAACAAAACGACATCATCATGCGCGTAATTCAACAAACCGTTCAGGCGGTCCGCTGCCCTAACTGCGGGCGGCCGGCAGAGCGGCATCACTTGACCGAGGATGCCCTTACCCGAACGCAGTGCCACAGCTGCGACTATCTTCTAGTGACCTGTGCTAGAACCGCTAAAGTGATTGAGGCCTATGCCCCCGGCATCCCAGCCTGCTAGCGCTACGCCCCCTCTAGCATTAAGCCTTGGAGGCACGCAGCTGGCCGCAGGCGGCATCTTCCAGTAACCCACGGGAGCGGCGAACGCTGACTGCAATGCGCCGCTCCCGCAGAGCTTCCTCAAACGCCTGCAATTGCGCGGGTGACGGGCGTTTGTAGTCCACTTCGCTAATAGGGTTGTAGGGGATTAGGTTGACGTGGCTTTGAAACCCCTGCAGGTGCCGCGCCAGCTCTACCGCGTGGCGCGGCAAGTCGTTAAGACCGGCTAGAACGATGTACTCAAAGGTGACCCGCCGCCCAGTCTGCGCCACGTAGTCTCGACACTCCGCCAGAATTTTCTCAATGGGGTAGCTGCGGGCGCTAGGAATGAGCTGTTCCCGGATTGCTTGGTTGGAGGCGTGGAGGCTAACAGCCAGGGTAATCTGCAGGCGGTGGTGGGCAAGCTGGGCAATCTTACCGGGAATGCCCACGGTAGAAACGGTGATGTTACGCTGGCCAATCCCAACATCGTGGTTGAGCGATCGCACCGCCGCCAGCACATTCGCAGTATTGAGTAGGGGCTCCCCCATACCCATGAACACAATGTTGCTGACCCGCTGGCCAAAATCCTCCTGCACCGTCAGCACCTGATCCACAATTTCGTGGCGCTCCAGGTTGCGGATAAAGCCCCCCTTGCCCGTAGCGCAAAAGTCGCAGGCCATGGGGCACCCCACCTGGGAAGAGACGCACACCGTCAGTCGCTTGTCGGTGGGAATACCCACGGCTTCAATGATCTGCTTGTCGGCGAGGCGGAGCAGGTACTTAACGGTGCCATCCGGGGCCTGAGCGCGGTGGTGCAGCTGCGATCGCCCCACAGGCACTTCCTCCACAGCGCTGCGCCAGGCTTTGGGGAACACGGTAATCTCTTCGAGGCTGCGGGCCCCTTTGCCGTAAATCCATTGGTGGAGCTGTTTGCCCCGATAGGCCGGCTGGCCTTGACCTTGAATCCACTGGGTTAGCTCTTCAAGGGAAGCTCCCAAAAGCGGTGCGGTGATGGCGGCGGTGGGGGATGGCATGGTAAGGGCGGCGGCAGGTCGGTCTACTATGATAGATCGAAATTTTTGGGCGGGTTATTGGCCCTCGAAACTTCTCAACTCCTCTAGCCCACGGCGACAAAAAAGGCCCCGAGAGGAAACCTCTCAGGGCCTGAATCAGGGTGCATCTACCACTACGTTGTTCACAGGCAGGGTGGGCGGATCCGGAAAGCCATAAGATGAAGGAGCGCAAATACAACCGCTACGTTACCGTTATGTCCCCTACAACTGCACCCTACGGCTCTTGGAAATCTCCCATCACTTCAGATCTAATTGTGGCCAGTACAATTCGTCTGGGAGAAGTGCGCCTGGACGGGGACGATTTGTATTGGCTGGAGGGGCGTCCTTCTGAAGGTGGGCGCTACGTGATTATTCGGCAAGGGGCAGACGGTAAGACTGAAGATGTGACGCCGCCGGGGTTCAACGTGCGCACCCGTGTCCATGAGTACGGCGGCGGTTCCTACATCGTGGTGGACGGAACGGTTTATTTCTCCAACTTCAGCGATCAGCGGCTTTACCGTCAGTCCCCCGGTAGCGAGCCCGTGCCCCTGACCGCTGCTGACTCCCACTACCGCTACGCCGACGCGGTTATGGACCAGCAGCACCAGCGGCTGATCTGCGTCCGGGAAGACCACAGCGGCGACGGGGAGGCCGTCAATACTATTGTGGCAATTTCCCTAGACGGCGCGCAGCAGGTGCTCGTCAGCGGTGAGGACTTCTACTCCTCCCCCCGCCTCAGCCCAGATGGCACAAAGCTCTGCTGGATTAGCTGGAACCACCCCGACATGCCGTGGGACGGCACCGAACTGTGGTGCGCCACCCTTGAGAAAGATGGACTGACGGCGGCAGAGCGAATTGCCGGTAGCCGCAGCGAAGCCGTGGTGCAGCCGCAGTGGTCACCAGATGGGCAGCTTTATTTCGTCAGCGATAAGAGTAATTGGTGGAATCTGTATCGATGGCATGCTGGCAGAGCGGAGGCGGTTTGCCCCCGGGCGGCGGAATTTGGGCTACCCCACTGGGTGTTTCGCATGTCTACCTACGGGTTTCGCTCAGCGGATAGCATTATCTGCGCCTACATCGAAGACGGAAAAACCCAGCTAGCCAAGCTGACCCCTGATACCCAAACGCTGGAGCCAATTTCTCTCCCCTACACCAGCTTAGGCAGCCTACAGGTCAGCGCCGCCAGCGCTGCCTTTATCGGCGCTTCCCCCACTACCGTCAGCGCTGTTGTGCGGCTTGACTTAAAGACTTCGCAAACGCAAGTTCTGCAGCGCGCCAGTCAGCTGGAGGTAGATACCGGCTACCTATCGGTGCCGGAAGTCGTCGAGTTCCCTACTACAAACGGAAATCGCGCGTACGGATTTTACTATCCGCCGCGCAATCGTGATTTTGTTGCTCCCCCCCAGGAGCGTCCGCCACTGTTGGTCAAAATCCACGGTGGACCGACTGCCGCCACCTCCACCGCCCTAGACCTGCGCATCCAATATTGGACCAGCCGGGGAATTGCGATTTTGGATGTCAACTACGGAGGTAGCACGGGCTATGGCCGCCGCTACCGCGATCGCCTCAAAGGGAACTGGGGCATCGTCGATGTGGACGATTGCGTCAATGGAGCGCAGTTCTTGGTGAATGATGGGAAGGCGGATGGCGATCGCCTCATGATTGACGGCGGCAGCGCCGGGGGCTATACGACGCTGGCGGCTCTGGCCTTTCGCGATACCTTTAAGGCTGGCGCCAGCCTCTACGGGGTCAGTGATGCCGAAGCCCTAGCCCAGGACACCCACAAGTTTGAATCGCGCTACCTGGATAGCTTAATTGGACCCTACCCCGCCGAAAAGGCCCGCTACGTCGAGCGATCGCCGATTCACGCCGCCGATCGGCTTGCCTGTCCGGTAATTTTTCTGCAGGGGGACGAGGATAAGATCGTGCCCCCGAACCAAGCGGAGATGATGGTAGACGCACTGAAGGAGAAAGGTGTCCCTGTCGCCTACGTCCTGTTTGAGGGGGAGCAGCACGGCTTTCGCAAAGCGGAAAACATTAAGCGCGCTTTAGATGCGGAGCTCTACTTCTATGCTCAAGTGTTTAGGTTTGAGCTAGCGGATGCAATAGAGCCGGTGTTGATTCACAATCTCAGTTAGCAAAAGCGGGTAGGGGCGAAACCTCGGTAGGTGTTACGGCACTTTTGCCTGCACTCGTCTAAAATTTTTATCGCTTAAGCACGCTTAAGGTCCGCGTCGGGGATGTTGCGTCTCGTCTGGCAGCGGGCAGCATCTTGGAAAGTACCCTGGGAAACAATGCTTGTTTCCTCACTGATTAGCGTGACTAGCTCAGCATCAGGTCAATGGGCCCCACAAGGGGCTCTACCATAGCGGTGGTCGGTGGGTAGTCCGTCGGGGGCTGCTGGGGGATGGGAGGCTCATAATCGGCAACGATAACGGCGGCAGCAGCAACAGCGAGCCAGGAAGTCCACTGAATGGCGCTACGGCGAGAGAGGTGAGAGATTGAAGATGTGTTCATTAGATGTTCCGGGAAATTTAGCTATTCTTTGGGCAAAAAGAACGGAGAGCACCCGGTTTTCTGTTTAGCGCCTGACCCACTGCCTAGTGGGTGCGCTTGGGAAGAAATCCCATGGTTCTTGAAGGCGATCGCTACAAAGAAAAAATACAAAATGACTGAGCGTCTACTGTTTAGGAGCTCTCAGAGATTGTGATTGATTGCAGCCAGTCCATCTGCGGTTACGGCAGAGCTTTAAAGGGAGGAGTGATTGCAGTGCAATACTTATCCGTAGCCTTCTATACATCTAATGTAGGCGATCGCTTTTGAGAATCAATGAACGATGTATAAACATCGCAGCCCCTGTGTGCGAAGCCTGGATAAACTTTCAGTCGCTTGGCAAGGCGACGTCCTCAAGGTGGTGATTCGAGTAGTAAAACGCCAGCGCCTACGTAGTTAGGTATCATTTTTCAGGGCGAAAGCGACAAATTTACAGATATGTTTAGTGTTTGAAAATAGGTCGAAGAAACCTGCACAAACCTGTAGAAAGGTAATCTGTTTAGAGCGGCTAATTTTGTGCTGGCGCAGCTTTCCACTGCTAGAATAAGCTGCGCTCAAAATGGGCTCAATGAAAGTGCAAGCGCAATAAGCGCAATACGATAAAAACTGCCGCCGTCGAAGCTTGATGACGGCGGCAGCGGGCTTTGATGCCAGAAAATGGGCGGGCGTTAGATCCGCGGCTTTACAAATGCGATCGCCTGATGCCGGATTAGGGTGGGCTGGTCGTAGGCGTCTATTAGACAAACGCAGTTGACGTCCTGCCAGCGAATGGTGCCGGCCAAGATGTCGCCGGTCATCAGCTTCAGCTCCACCTCCTGCCCATCGCGGATAAATTGCTGGATCTGTCTTACACTAGGCAAACCAGTGTCAAATTCGTGGGTGGTTGTCATGGGTCAGTCTTTAATTCACTTCGCAAAGTACCACGGCCTGGGCAACGACTTCATTTTATTGGACAATCGCCAAACTACTGTTCCCAGTCTGACCCCAGAGCAAGCCATTCACTGGTGCAATCGCCATTTCGGGGTTGGGGCAGACGGGGTAATTTTTGCCTTACCCGCCAGCGCTGATTCAGGTGCTGGTGCCGACTACGCCATGCGCATCTTCAACTCCGACGGCTCAGAGCCAGAGATGTGCGGCAACGGCATCCGCTGCCTCGCCAAGTTTGTCGCCGACCTAGACGGGGTAGACACCGCTTCAGAGCCCCACTATCGTATTCACACCAAAGCCGGCATAATGCAGCCTACCCTGCGCGCCGATGGCCAGGTCACTGTAGATATGGGAGGGCCCATCCTAGCAGCCAAGGACATTCCCACCACCCTCACTGCCCCCGACGAGCGCGTGGTGGACCGCGCCATGAATGCTGCGGGCCGCACCTGGCGGGTAACCGCCGTCAGTATGGGCAATCCCCACTGCATCACCTTCGTCCCTGACGCTGCAGCCATCGAGCTCGCAGAAACGGGGCCACAGTTTGAGCACCACCCAGCCTTTCCCCAGCGCACCAATACTGAGTTTATCCAGGTGGTGGCCCGCGACTACTTGAAGATGCGGGTGTGGGAGCGGGGGGCAGGGGCAACCCTAGCCTGTGGCACGGGGGCCTGCGCCTCTCTAGTGGCTGGGGTGCTAAATGACAAATGCGATCGCCGGGCAACGGTGGAGCTACCGGGCGGCAATTTAGACATTGAGTGGCGGCAGAACAATCATATCTACATGACGGGGCCTGCTACAAAGGTCTTTAGCGGGACGGCGACGGTTTAGCAGCTCTAAACAGTGTCGCGCATCAGAACATTCACCGGTAACCATGTAAAGATTCAGCAAAAAATTAGTTTTTTGCTGAATCTCAGCGCTTAGGGCTGAATTTTTGAATCTAGACCTGACCTTTTCTAGGGAAGGCTAAACGGCCCATGCATTATGCCATCACTGTACGTCGCGCAATGGCGTGTCACATGGCTGTAATGTTCTCTAGTCCAGCACTGGAGACAGTCTAGTCTGCACGGCTATCACCTGTTCTGTTAGAGCGCCGAATCGTCCCAGCCCTACCCCGTATGGTATTTTCATCGCTCGAATTTCTATTCTTTTTCCTCCCATTGGTGGCGATCGCATATCATTTGCTTCGTCCCAGCCAAGCGTTGCAAAATGCGCTGCTGATCGCAGCTAGTCTGGGGTTCTATTTGTGGGGTAGCGGGGCCCAGGTGGCCATTTTGCTCGGCTCAATTCTCCTCAACTGGG
>JBCCAG010000080.1:0-10004 GCA_039814955.1 Cyanobacteria bacterium P01_A01_bin.135 | reverse complement strand
GGGATGTCGGCAAACGCTTCTAGAATTTCGATTCGTTTTGATGAAGGCTGAGAGGAGAGGCTCACGGCGTGTCTAAGGGGAGGAGCTATAGCCTGGAACTCTAGCACATTCAGGTCTTCATGAGAATGAAATAGCCCTGGACAATATAGTCCGTATTCGAAGTGAATTTCGCGTCGTAAACCCAGCCGCTATGCCCAGAGAACTCCTTTAGCATTTCACCGTCAAGATTCCATAAGCGTGCGGTTTTGTCTTCAGAGGCAGTAACAATATACTTCTCACTTGAATCAAAATCTACGCTTAAGATTGGACCTTGATGTCCGGAGAATGTGTGCAGTAACTTGCCGCTACTATCCCACAAGCGTACAAATCCATCTTCTGATGCGGTAGCAATATAATTACTTCTTGGGGAGAAGCTTGCTCTAGAAACAATACCCCTGTGTCCAGATAGTATATTTCTTTCGAGCCATCTATCAGATTTATATAAGCTAGGGTACACAATTTGCTGAAGAGTATGAATAGGACCAAGAGTTATATACTGAGGTTCGGAGTTACTTAAATTCGGCGAAATAACTCCAAGATCTCGTACTATCTCAAGCCCGATTAAAAGGGTACCAATATAACCTAGATGCGACCGACCTGAAGTATTTTGATACTGACTAAGCAAACTGGTACTTGCCCGCTCAATTTTGGCTACATCGCGAGCAATCTCCATACTACGCATCGCCCACAGTGCCGTTGGCACCGCTATCAACACCCCCAATACTGCCAGCGCTAGCACTCCCCCACCCACCGCAATTCGCCGGTCCGCCGCCTGGTTCTTTTCTCGCGCCTCTGCCAGCGCCGCCTCTGCTAGCCGCTCCCGCTCCTCCGCCACCGATCGCTTTTCCTTCTCCTCCGCTAATCGCGCCATCAGCACCTCCATCTGCGGCGCTTTTCTGGCTCTCACCGTCTCCGCAATGTAGTCATGCACCAACTGATAGCGGGGCTCCAGCTCCTCCGGCAAATACATCACAATCCCCGACCCGGTCAAAATCCGCAGCGCCAAATCCAGGTCATCGTCCAGCGTATCCACAGAATCCTCACCGCCACGTAGATCCACCGGAAACGCCACAACCTCCCGTCGCAGCTCACTGCGCGTCTTCAAAGGCCGCGTCCCCCGCTCATCTGTCAGCAAAAATAAAACAAGATCTGCCAGTGCCTCATTTCCCGGCCCGCAGTCCGCCACCACCCCCGTCAAATACTGGGTCACCAGCGCTTCCTTCGGTTCCTCCCCTAGCTCTTGGTACTGCGCCAGCGTCCCAATCCCCGCCGTCTCCATCTGGGAGCCCACCACCTGTAGCTCAATCGGCCGCACCTCATCAAACTCCCCCGCCAAATCCGCTACCAGCGCCGCCACCAGTGCCGGTTCAAAATGGGTCCGGGAGCGCCCCGTCAAATCTTCAATCACCCCCGTCGCATCCTCCGGGGCAAAATTCCCCAGCCGGTACAGCACATTGCGCCCCAAAATATCGTGACCAATGGCGCTCATCCCCTGCAGCCGGTTGGCGTCCAGCAGATAGTGAATATAGTCCTCCCGCAGGGACAAAATCACATTCATAAACGAAATCTGCAGGCAGTCCGCCAAAAACTGGAAGAACTGTCGCCGCGATCGCGGATCCGGGTTGGCAAAAAAGAACTCCTCGAATTGGTCAAAGATGAGGATGATGCGCTGGTCTTGATCGGACCAGTGGCGGAGGGTAGTGAGGGAAGGTACCTCCTCTATCCACTCTCCATACCGCCGCAGCACCACCACCCGGTTAATCTGCCGCCCCATCACCCGCCGCTCCAGCGTCGGCACCACCCCCGCATTAATCAGCGAACTCTTCCCCACCCCCGATGCCCCGTGGATCACCGTCAGCTTCGAGTCGTTACTCGCCACCCGCGCCACAATCCGCTCCAAATCCCGCTGCCGCCCCGAGGCCCAAATCTCCGGAGCCACGTCTTCCTCTGTCTCCGCTAGCAGCGCTGCACCTAGCCGCCCGGCCCCCACAAAGGCGCGAATCCCCGCTACCTTCTCCACTTCTAGCCGCGCCTGCTTCAGTTTGAAGGCTTCTAAATACCGACCCTGCTGCCAGTACAGCTCCCGGAGCTGTGATAGCACCTTGCAGTAGGTTGTGGGATGGCCGCGATCGCCTAAATCCCGCGCCGCTTCTAGTTGGGCGATCGCCGCTTCGGTATTGCCTAGGCCCACCTCTGCCTCTGCTATCAAGCGCCGATATAGCCCCTCTGTCCACTGGTCTGTCTCTAGCAAAGTCTCGGAGATACTGAGCGCTGTCTGGGCATGGGTTTTAGCTGTGATCCAGTCTTGACGATTAATCAACGCCCGAGCTAAAAAGCCGTGGTCCATGGCCAGCCAGTCCGGTGTTGGGTAGCGCTCGTGTAGGGTGATGGCGCGTCGGGTCAGTACTTCTAAAGCGTCCCACTGTTCAAGCCGCCGCAGGGGACCCTCTAGCCGTCGAACAACCTTTGCCACCATGTACTCTTGCTCGGCAGCGTCAAAGTACTGGATGCAGTCTTCTAGGGGCGATCGCGCTTGCTGCCAATCGGTTGGGACATAGTCTGGGTCCCCAGTCATCCGGCGCTTGTCCACATGCTCGAACCAATGCCGCCCTAAGTAAAACAGCGCCACCGGCAGCGAAGCATATTCCTGCGCTGGGTCTCCGCCCTCCCATGAGGGCACAGCAGGCTGTACTCCAATCGCATCACCGCCACGCCAGTAAGCGATCGCCCCCTCCAGATACACCAGAGCGACCCTACGGGCCTCATCCCTAGCCGTGTCCTCAGTACCCCTCCTCTGAGCCGCTTCCACCGCATCAATGCCCTGAACTAGCTGTAGATTGGCCTCTAAGTCTGGCGTCAGGACAACTTGGCGATCGCGCAGGGCTTGTAGGGCCTGGGGCAGTTCGCGGCGGCGTAGCTCTCCTAATTGGGTTACGGCCCGCACGGCGGTGGAGATTTTACGCTGCTGGGGGTCGTAGGCGGCGGCGAGAATGTCGGCAATCCCCTGCTGCAGCCCCGCCAGAATTTCTGCGGTGCTGATGGCAAAGCGGGGCGTATCTACTGGGGACCAACTTTCAAAATTTGGGGCCTGGTCTTTGAACACCTGGAACTGGTCATCATCCAGCCACAGCAGCACTGGCAGCGGAAAGGACTTGCGGAATTCGTCGCGGTTGGTGTCGGCGGCGCTGAGTAGGTCTGGCAGGTTAGTGGTGTTCTCTAGTCCCACCACAATTACCGCGTCGGGGCTCTGGTCTTGAGCAGCAATAGCGGCGGCGATCGCGGCGAGGAGCGGCTGGGTTTGGGCCGTGAGGGTAATCACCAGGAAGCGAATGGGGCAGAGCTGCTGAAGCTGCTGGATGAGGCGATCGCGGACCCCAGCGTAGTTGCAGCGGGCTAGGAACAGGTGAAATTCCCCTATGGACCATTCCAGGGTTTGGGCCAGTTCTTCTAGGGCGGCTTGGTTGCGGATGTGGATTTCGTCGGGAGCCACGTCAATGTCCTACGAATGTTGGGGGTCTCGTAGGGACATGGCACTGCCATGTCCTGCACCGGAGGGATCAATCTAAAATATCTGATAGGTCCAATATAAAACCGGAGAGCACCGGATCGCCGGAGAGGGTCGCTGGATTCGTCAGGATTGCTGGAGCTTGGCTAGGGCAATAGACCTCTACTAGTCTAATTCTGGGGCATCCAGCAAAATCGGATTCACATCAAACCAGGACTGGCCGCGATCGCGGTATTCGAATACCAAGCGGCTGCGGATTAGCTTCTGGTAATCATCGTCGCCGCTCACCTTTTGGCGCTGGCGCACCTGGCGCAGCAGCGCCCACTCCTCATCGGAGATGTACATGGTGATTTCGTTGCGGTAGCCCCGCAGCACCTCCTCTAGGCGATCGCGAGTAAGGGGAAAGTTGCGCCCCACCTTCCGAATCCAGGCGTTAAGGATGCGCAGCAGATCGCGCACATGACCGCCGCTCATGCGGCAGAGGTGGTCTAGGCTATCGGGGTGGTCAAACACCTGGGAGATGATGGCCTGCTGCTGCGCTGCGGAAGACTGCGGCAGCGCCCGAGTCAGCACCATCTGCTGTAGTAGAGTCATGCCGTCGTCGCAGGGGGTACCGTCCTGAAACTGGATGGGCACCATGGGCAGCACTTTGGGGTCGTCCAAAAAGCGCTGGGTCAAAGTAGCGTACTCGTTGGAGAATTTGAGCGCTAGAGGCAGGGTGTACACCGTGTGGCAGCGCAGACCCTTGAGGCAGTCGCTCTGATCAATAAATAAGTACTCCTGCTGAGGGCGTCCGTGGGATTTGGGGCGGTTATCGATGCGGTCTAGGTTGTCCACAATCACCACCAGGCCAGCTTGCCCCTGGGCTTTGAGCAGGGCGATTCCTGGCTCGATCAGTTCCTGGTTAATCAGATCTAAGAGCTGGTTTTTCTGGGGACCTAGGTAGTTGTTGAGGCGATCGCGCAGGTGGACGTCGTTTTTAGCGCGGGCGGTGATTTTGGCGATGCCCGCAGAGAGGGCAAATTCGCCGTCGTTTTTCCAGGAGGCCCCAAATTCTTTTAGCCCCGGTAGCTCGCCCCCCAGCTCGGCGCTCAGCAGCTCAATGTCGGTGGTTAGCACTTTGGCGGCACCGCGCAAAAGGGCCCGCAGGCCCGTCTGCTCCGGCAGAGTTAAAAACTCCAGGCTCTGGCTAATGCGGCGGGCGATCGCCAGCATCACATCGCCGATATCCACATCGCCAATTTCCAGATCATCACTGGATTCAAAGTACACCACGTGGAACGCCTCGGCCTCTAGCTCCTGCTTTAATCGCAGCAGCTCGGTAGACTTGCCGCAGCCGATATGCCCGGTGAACAGGGTGCAAGTAGGCTCATCTGGGGAGAAGAAGGTGATATTGGCCTTCATCTCTTCAATAATTTGGCCACCACGCACCTCAGAAAAATCCACGTAGAGCTGTCGATCTACCGGGTCTTGAATGTTGAGGGTGCGGCTGGGGTTTGTGGCCTGGAAGAAGTGGCGAATGTCGAGGTTGTGGTCCGGCACGGCGATCGTATTCCTAGAAACGGCTTTGGCCTGGTCATGAATTGTTTAGACCATAATAGAAGAAACTATTGTGGTACCCCGCCTACCGGCCTCCGACGCAGTAGTCTTACTGCCAAAGTTTATCCGGCTCAAACTCTGCACGACCTACGTACAGTGGACTGGCGCTCTACCCCCTTTAATAAACTAAGCTGGCTCCCCAAAGACAGCAAACCCGTCACCACCTGGAGCGATCGCGATGCCGCTTGGCTCAATGTCGAGCAAGGGATCAAAGCGGCGGTAGAGTCTATGAAACGCCGCTAGGAAGCAACGCATTCCTAGTACACACCGCCGCTACGACAAAGGCCGCAAGAAGTCTTTCACCGCCACCCGACAATCCGCAAACGCCAGCGGCGCAACCACATCCTCATCCCCCAGCACCCGCACCGATGCATACCCCGTCGCCCCCGGCGTCCGAAACACATGCAGATAGCGGCGATGCACATCCAAAACCCAATACTCCAATACCTGCGAGCGAGCGTACGTCGGAGCCTTTAACTCCAAATCCCGCTTCAGCTTCGTATCCGACACCTTAATCAGCCAAAAAATCTCCCCTGGTGTTGGGTGGTGGTCCTCATAATCCAGCGGGTCCGCCCGCACCACCGCCACATCTGGCTCCGGCTCCGAAAAATCATTGAGCTGCATAGGAACGAGACCGTATCGGACCCGGGAATCCTTACCCCACTAACCTGAAACCCATCGCGTTTAATTGTAGATGCGTACTTACTTGCATCCCGTGGGGGCCAGCTTCGCCACCTTGGTACGAATCACCTGGGGTGTATCTTCAATTTTCTGCACAATTTTGTTTAGGTGCTTGCGCGAATTGACCGTAATCCCCAAACTTACCCACATCGTCCCATCGCTAGCGCTGCTGACATTCCGCAAATCCGGCTCGATATTGTAGTCCTCCACAAGCTGGTTCAAGATGGGCCGCAGCACATCGGGCTGGTCGCTCATCATCAGGGACAGCTGTAGGCGACAGGAGCGACACATCCAGGAGACGCGCTGCAGCTTTTCCGGATTCACCTTGATTAGGTTGGGGCAGTCAGCCCGATGGACTCGAATGGTATAGCTCCCCGCCGTCACCCCCACAATGTCGTCCCCCGGCAGAGGGCTGCAGCAGGAGGCCAATCGCCAGGTGCGGGACTTATCGGTGCGATCGCCCGTCTGCAGCGTATTCTCCCCCACCTGCGCATCAATTAGGGCCTGCAAAGCAGCGATGTCCATCTCCCCCGACCCAATTTTGCTTACCAGCTCGTTGGTTGGTTGACCGAGGTGCGCGGCCACTCCCTCTAGCTTTTGTCGGTAGGCCCGCACGTTGTTGCCCAGGGTCTCCTGCAGCATGGCCCAACCCTGGGCACACCAGTAGCGCTTTAATCCGCGGCGAATCCCATGTCTTGCAGCCTTGGTACGCGCAAAGGTCAGCCATTCCTCCTCAGGCGCGGGGCGATCGCCCTTTTCAATTCGCACCACATTGCCCATGCGCAGGGGGGTATCCAAGCTCACCTCAGCGTTGTCAACAAAGGCGGTCTCGCAGCGATCGCCTAGCCGGCTGTGGATTTTGTAGGCAAAGTCGATGGGGGTGGAACCTTTGGGAAGCCGGATTACCCGAGCCTCGGGGGTGAGCACCAATACGTTGGCGTCATCTTGAGGCTGGTGGACACCCCGCTCCTTGAGCAGCCCAATCAACCCCTTGACGGTAACCATCGAGGCCTCCAGCGATCGCAGCTCGCTACACCTCTCCCTGAGGCGGTTGAGCTGATGGGGATGGCGGGCCACTACATAGTCAGCGGATAGGGCGCTAGCACAGGCCAGCAGAACGCCCTCGTAGAATTCCATTTCCCCCGAGGCTGACAGGAGCATGGCGTTGGTCTGATCCAGGACGCGGTCGTAATCCAGGGTAATGCTGCTGTTGCTAATGCGGAGAATTTCCTGCACTACCTGGCAGGCCTGCTGCAGCCCGTAGGAGAGGCTCACCGTCATGTGAATGGCTGAGACCAGGATAGGCGGCACGTAGAGCAAAACTTTGTCCGACTCTAGCAGGTCCCGCAGCTCGTCGATGTCGGCGGTGCGCTGGTCAAGGTCGTCGTAGTCGTTAGTCCACCCCGGCCTCAGCACGAGATCGACCAGCGTCTCTAGACACATCAGAATTTTTAGAACCGGCGCGTTTGTCGGGGTCATTCGAGGCAGCAGGGGCGGGCTTATAGTGTCTATTTTGCAGATGCTGCCTCATCATCTGCTTCGGATTAATTATCTCTAAAGAACTTTCCGCCGCAGGAGCCACAACCGTTGGCGGCGCTGGGACGACCATTAGCTCCCCTTTTGCAATGCGCTCTAAGAGCCCCGCAATCCAGGGCTTGCCGCCATAGGTGCAATCGTAGCTCTGGGCGATGTTCTCAAGCTGCTGGCGCGTCTGGCCCGACATGCGCATCCCCACCGTCTGGTTGTTGAGCTTAGGCCGCTTGCCGCGTCCTTTTGCAAGCTGCTCAGTCTTTGGGTTGGGGTTAGACATATAAATTCTCCTGTCAGGCCTACAGCGCCTCGGCGATAAATAACTTTTGGATGTTGGTTTCCTATACGTCACATCACTTTAGCAGCTTTCTCAAAATTGTGCTCTTTTATGAATTTATTGTGAGGCAAAGGGGCCAATCCCAGGCTACTACTCGGTTTGCGGCCATTCCCTCTTATGTATCGGGCGACACCGATTTCTAGAAGCTAGCGGCTGCATGGCTGACCCACAAACGCGATCGCCCATTGGCATCCAAGCTCTCAACCGGAGCACTAAAGACATTACAAAAACTTTTCTCATCCATAAACCCATGGTATGTTTTGCATATGGAAATCCAAAACATCAAATCAAATTGCTTATGGGTTCATCAGTTTAGTTTCTTATCCGCATCAACAGGCAAGGAGGCCCCCATGACTAACGCAATGTTGTTGAACGCTGACAAGGCTCCGTCTCAATTGACGACGAGGTCTCTGTGGCGTCAGGTAGTGGGCTTACTTGGCAGTGAAGGTGACACCCACAAGCGGTGGATGCCTGTCGTAGACAGTAAGCTGTTTGGTCAAGCAGTCGTTGATACTGCTAAAGCCAACGGGAAGCAGTGGCGAGTCCGCTACGCGGCCACCTACTGGACTGCAGAGGCCGCAGAGCCAGGGCTGGAGTTTTTCCCGGAAGATAGGGTGCAGGTAGTGGGCCGCTATGGCACTGTCCTACTGATTGAGCGCCTCTAATGGCTCACTTGAAGCGACTTCGCTAAGCGGAGCCCCTGTACCCTGTGCAGGGGCTCTGCCTATGGGATTACTTCAGCATGAGTACAGTGGCGATCGCTAGTTAAATGCCGATGTTCTTGATTGAAAACCCCTCGACCTCTCAAAACCTGGCTAAAACACCAATCGAAATCAGCTTGCTCCTCTTCTGAAAGTACGGGTAAGGGGCGATCAAGCACCATAACAGTCGGCCATCCATAGAGCTGCTCCGCTGCCCTATTCCAAGTCATCACTTGCTGCTCGTGGTTGAGGGTAATGATAAAATCAGGTCGATCAGGCTCTAAGTTGTCAGACAAGTTAAGGGCCTAGAATCGGTAGGGCAAAATAAAACACCGCGCCTGCGTCCAATTTTCCTTCCGCCCAACAGCGGCCCCCATGGCGAGAGACAGCTTTTTGCACGTTGGCAAGGCCGATGCCAGTGCCGTCAAACGCTTGAGCGTTAGGGAGGCGCTGAAATACGCCAAATAGGTCGGCGCGAGCGTCTTGAATATCAAAGCCGATGCCGTTGTCGCGAATGGAGTAGACTGCCTCGCTCTCGCCTAATGTCCCGCAGATTGCAATTTGCGCAGGCGATCGCCTTTGGGTATACTTGACGGCATTTTCAATTAGGTTTTGCCACACTTGGCGCAGCAAATCGCGATCGCCCTGCACTGGCGGCAGCGATTCTATCTGCCAATTGACAGACCTATCCCTGCGCTGGGATTCAATTTGGTGCATCACCTCTTGCACGAGACGGTTCATGTCAACCGTAGTGTATCGCATCTTAGATCGCCCCGTGCGCGAGAGCTGCAGCAGATCGTCAATCATGTGGCTAGAGCGCTTGGTCAACCGCAGCACCTGGCGAATATAGTGCTGAGCAGTTTCACTGACGACGACTGACTGTAGCTCTTCGAGCAAAAGCTCCACAAACCCATGAATTTGGCGCACCGGAGAGCGCAGATCATGGGATACCGAGAAGGCAAATGCCTCTAGCTCTTGATTAAGCTGACCCAAACGCTCAGTCCGCTCCTGTACACGGGCCTCCAAAGTTTGGTTGAGGGATTGGAGCGCTGCCGCCGTCGTCTTTTGCTGGGTAATGTCGCTGACCAACCCGTCGATGACGACCCGATCGTCCAATCGGACCACAGCCTCGCTCACCTGCAGCCACAGGCTATTTGCGTTGCCCTGCGGCACCTCTATTTCCCGATGCCAGCGGTTCTGCCCAACGTCACCTCCCGCCGCGTTCCTCTGCTGAGGACGGCTCCCTGCTGTAGGGTTGCCCGCGCGATCGCGGCTTGGCAGCGTGAGCTCTTGCTCAAAGAAGGGCTGTGCCTCGGCAACGGAGGTAAAGCCTAGCAGCCTCAGCAGGCCGTCGCTGGCTTCAATGAGCTGGCCGTCGAGCGTGGTGCGAAACACCCCAACCCCAAGCTCATCTAGCAGAAACTGTAGCCTAAACTCTAGCTCCTTGGCCCTACGGCGAATCTGAGCCCCTTCCCACACTGAGCGAATCGCCTGATTTAGCCGGATGCGGTGTTTGGGGGACTTGAGCACATAGTCATCGAGGCCGGCTTTCATCGCCTCTACTGCCACCTCCTGCGTTCCAGAATCGGTGAACATAATCACAGGACAGTTG
>JBCCAG010000017.1:0-15623 GCA_039814955.1 Cyanobacteria bacterium P01_A01_bin.135 | reverse complement strand
TCGTCTGGGATCTGGGGGCGAAACATGAGGCCGATGGCCCGCTGCATATCTGTTTCAGCGACTTCCAGGTCAATTCGGGTCCCGTTGATGTCGGCAGTGGCAGAGATGGGAAGCAATTGGCCCTCAGCAGTAGATGGGGATAGCTCGTCTGCGATCGCTAGGGAGGGGGCGGCACTAGGGGAAGGTGGTGGGGGAGAGGCCTGAGGAGCGGGTAGGCTACAGGCCAGGGTGAGTAATCCTAAGCTCATGGCCACGAGCGATCGCCAGGACCAGCTTGCTGCCCTAGCGTAAACGCTACGATTCTCGCAGGACATAACCCACCCCCCGTACAGTTTGAATAAGACGCTTTTCGCTGTCCTGCTCGATCTTGAGCCGTAAGTAGCGAATGTAAACCTCAATCACGTTCGACTCACCCATAAAGTCGTACCCCCACACGTTCTCTAAAATTTGCTCTCGCGTCAGAACCGTGCGGGGATGCTCCATGAAATAGCGCAGCAGCTCAAACTCCTTCACCGTCAGCTCGATGATGCGGCTGCGGCGGACCGCATGGCGAGCCGCCACGTCCAGGGTTAAATCCCCAAATCGAAGCTGCTCCACGCTCTTCTCTTGGGGGCGCAGGTAGAGGTTCACCGCCGATAAAAAGTCATCGGTGCGGTAGGGCTTGAGGAAATAGTCGTCCGCGCCCACATCGAGGCAAGCGGTGCGGTCCTCTACCTTGTCGCGGGCCATCATCAGCACCACCGGCGTCTGGACCCCCTGTTTCCGCAGCAGACGGCAGAAAATTAGCCCGGAGGTGCCCGCCAGCATTCGGTCTACCACAATCAGGGCGGGCGTAAAGCTGCTCACCTGCCGCAGGCCCTGCTCAGCATCGGTCACGGTCGCCACATCGTAACCCGACTCGATCAGGTCAGCGCAAATCCGCCGCGCTAGGGGCTGGTCACTTTCGATCAGCAAAATTCGTGAAGAGGCCGGGGGGGCAGACATACCGCATTCATCCCAAGTGATTAAAAGGGACATGTTCCTCCTAGAGTAGCCCATTCGCTATCGCCACAGCATTCCCGGCCTCAGCACGGCTCAGCCTGTTTCACCAAGCAATCCTCAGGGCAGCTCCACCGAGGTTGGCTTGGCGGTGTGGGGTAAGCCCCAACCCAACTTCTCCCGCAGCACCTGAAAGAACTCCGGCGATCGCAGGCGGATAAATTTGGCGGGGTAGGGCGATCGCTTCACGCCCACGGTGTCATTGGGGAGCACATAGCAGCCCGCGTTGCCGTCGACCACCATCGCTAAGCGGTCTGGGTTAGCGGGATAGATAACCACGGGCTCAGCGTCGTTGAAGACGAGGGAGCGAGAGGCCAAGGAATGGGGGCAGATGGGGGCAAGCTGCAGAACGGGGACGTCTGGGGTGAGGACTGGCCCCCCGGCGGCGAGGCCATAGGCCGTAGAGCCCGTGGGGGTGGAGACAATGATCCCATCAGCGGCAATATCCACTGGGGCATGCCCCCCAATTTTCACCTCAAAGTGGCACATGCAGGTCATGGGCTCGCGGTGCAAGGCCATTTCGTTGAGGCCCAGCGCCTCCCAAACGACGGCATCGCCGCGAAATACCTGCACCATCAGCATGCAGCGGGATTCAATTTGATACTCGCCAGCCATTAGAGCGTCCACTGCCTGAAACAGCTGGTTGACGTAGGTTTCCGTTAAAAAACCCAAATGGCCCGTATTGACCGTCAGCAAGGGAATACCTACGGGCGCTACCTGCCGAAAGCTAGAGAGGACGGTCCCATCTCCCCCCAGAACAACGGCGAACGCCATATCTGAGTCGAAACCCACGGGGACAAGCCGGTCGATTTCGCTGTGGCAGATGGGCTTTTCGGGGGAAGAGTAGCCCAACAGCCCGCCCCGCCCCGTTGCCAGGTAGACTTGCCAACCGCTGTTGACCAGCTTGTCCTCTAGCTCTTTAGCAATGCGACAGGCGGCGGATTTAATGTCGTTGTAGATGATGCCGGCTTTGGGCACGTTCAGCGTCCGAAATCAATAGCAGTTTGTGTTGAGATCAGAGAACTTTCGTCCGCCGGATAGCACCGAAAATCCCGCGGGCGTGACGTTGTGGCCTCCACACTCCTCTATAGAGTAGTCGATTTGGACCAGGAGGTGAATCGCTCTAGCGGCCGCAATCTGCCCTGAGGGCTTTTCTGGCGTGTCTTTGGCCTGTTGATCCCCTCCTCGAGTCGTGGCTAGGGCGGCGTAGAAGTCGGCAGAATCACGTCTACCCCTGAGGCCTCGGTTACCAGCTTGCCGAGGCGCTGCCGCAGCGTCTCTAGCCCCAGGCGATCGCGGGCGGAAACAAACACCGCGTCGGGGTAGAGGGCCTTTGCCGTCTCCAGCACCTCGCTGTCCACCTGGTCCAGCTTGTTAAAAGCCAGCAGGCTCAGCCCCGGTACTAGCTCCAAATCCCCCAGGATAGTCTCCACTGAATGGATTTGGCGCTGCCAGGCGGGGTGAGACAGATCCACCACATGCAGCAGCACATCAGCCTCGGTCACTTCCTCTAGGGTGGCGCGAAAGGCATCCATCAGGGAGGGCGGCAGCTCGTGAATGAAGCCCACGGTATCGGTGAGCACCAGAGCTACGGGCTCGCCATCGGCAGCAGGGACCCGCAGCCGCCGGGTGGTGGGGTCTAAGGTGGCGAATAGCTGGTCGGCGGTGTACACCTGGGCATTGGTCAAGGCGTTAAGCAGGGTGGACTTGCCCGCGTTGGTGTAGCCCACCACCGCCACTGAGATCACCTCCTGGGTCTGCCGGTGCTGCCGCAGCCGCCCCCGGTGGGCCTGAAGCTGATTGACGTCCCGCTGCAGCCGGGAAATGCGGCGCTGGATGGCGCGGCGCTCGGTCTCTAGCTTTGTTTCACCAGGACCCCGAGTACCGATACCGCCCCCCAGCCTAGACATGGCTCGCCCGCGCCCGATCAGGCGGGGCATGAGGTATTCCAACTGGGCCAGCTCCACCTGCAGCTTTCCAGCCCCGGTTTGGGCGCGCTGGGCAAAGATATCCAGAATCACCTCCGTACGGTCCACCACCCGGACGCCGATGCGAGTCTCTAGGTTGCGTACCTGGGCGGGGGAGAGATCCTGCACAAATACCACTAGGGTTGCCCCCGTCGTTTGGGCGGCTAGGGCGATCTCCTGCACCTTGCCTTCCCCGACTACTGTTTGCGGGTGCAGGTGCGATCGCTTTTGATATAAGGTATCTAGCACGTCCCCCCCCGCAGTATTCACCAGTCGGCCCACCTCCGCGAGGCGATCGTTAAATTCCTGCGCGTTTAAGTCCTTAGTCATGACACCCACCACCAAAACTCGGTCGTGGTCGGCAGCCACCTGCTGGGCAACGAACTCGCGACGGAACTCTTCTTCTAAGCCCTCCACAAGGTCAATGAAATCTTGGGAGGCGATCGCTTCCAGGGTAGTGGGGGGAGAAACGGTCCAGGGCTCTTGGGGGGCTAGGTGGGCTAAATAACCGCCGCTAATGTAGCCCGTGCCGCCACCGCCGCGCCGCTGAAACCCCTGCCCTGAGAGGGTGAATAGCGCCAGGGCGTCAAGTCGCTGGATGGCCATGGCGGTAAGGGTGGCCTCGCTGGGGGCACTGGCGTTAAGCTGGGTTGCCAAACAGCGCAGGCCACACAGACGCTCGGCCCCATAGCGGGGCAACTCGGTGGGGGAGATTTGGGTCTGGCGAGGCGACCCGACACCCACCCGCACCACGTGACCTCGCCGGTCGACGTAGGCGCACAGGGCTTGTTCGATGCCCTGGCTGGCGGCGGCAAGCCGCTGGGCAAACTCTGGCGTGGTGATGCGATCGCGGGGCAACCGCTGGTGATAGAGCCGCCGGAGCTGCTTGAGCTGGCTGGGCTTGAGGCCCTGAACCTGACCGTAGATCGTTTCGATAAGCGGGGCATCGGGCAGACCCGATGGAATGCGACACCTTCTATTTTAGGTTTTGTCGCCAGTTTAGCGGTTGGGCAATCGCCAGCCTCGCCGCTGCCAGTTTGCTTTTCGTAAGCCTTTATTGAGGATTTATGAACAAATATGTCTCCCGGCATATCTCTGGCCTATCTACCGAAGTACGACGGCGGTTAAGTCTGCCTAGATGCGCCTGCAGCTTAGGAATCTCAGTAAAAGCAACGTAGTTTTCACTGAGATCTAATTTCGCCTCCTTTCAAAATTCCCGCTGATGCGACTAGAAACTGTTAGCTCAAGTTCCATTTAAAGAAAGATGGGTTACTCCTAAATTGGGTTTCACCCCCTTTGCAATTGGCTTGTGGCTTGGATATGTTCTATTTGGTTCCAAAAGCACGACAAAGGAATGTGCTACCTGTACTGTCAGAAAATCTGATTACTTCTGAGTCGGCCCTAACTTTTAGTGATTATTTTATTCCTATCAGCAAAAGCGCCGTTTAACGGCTGTTACCAAGAAATTTCTATTTGCGCAAGGTCCGCAGCTGGTCACCGCTGCCCCCTGCCAGTTGCCCACAGGATTACGTGAAATGAGGGATGCGCTCACCGTTGGCATTAATACTTATTATCAATTACCGAAACTACGGGCCCCAGCCCGCGATGCTGAGGCGGTGGCCTGTTTACTGGAAGAGCACAGTGACTTTCGGGTACAGCGACTTCCCGAGGTGCTGCGCGGCGATCGCGCTGCCGTGGCCCGCAAAACACCGGTCACGGTTCAAGCGCTAGAATCTGCCCTGGTGCGGCTGTTTAAGCCCAGCGGGGCCCATGTCCCCCACACCGCCCTCTTCTACTTCTCGGGCCACGGGATCCAGCGCCACGTCGGGGTCCGCGAGGGTTACCTTGCCCTATCCGACACGGATTTGGCGGCAGGTAACCCAGGACTATCCCTAAGCTGGCTGCGGCGGCTGCTGCAGGAGAGCCCAGTGCGCCAGCAAATCGTCATTTTAGACTGCTGTCACAGCGGGGAACTCCTCACATTTCTAGACGCGGATCCTGGCGCTCGGCCTGGCGTTGACCGGATGTTTATGGTCGCCTGCCGAGACTATGAAGCCGCCTATGAGGCCGTCAGCGGTGGCCACAGCCTCTTGACCCAGGCTATTTTAGAAGGCCTCGACCCGCGAACCTATAGTACCGGCCGGATCACCAACTACGCCTTGGCCAGCCGCGTCAGCCAGGCCCTGGCCCAGCAGCCCCAGCAGCCTCTGTTTGAAAATTCCGGGGGCGAAATTACCCTGACCACCAGCGGTGTTCAGTTGCCGCCCCCCAGCCGCCCAACGACCTGCCCCTATCCAGGACTTAAGCCCTTTACAGTGCAGGAGACTGATCTTTTCTTTGGCCGTGAGGCCCTGACGCGGCGGCTCATTGACCAGATGATTGCCCATCCCCTAGTTACCCTAGTGGGGGCAGCCGGCAGCGGCAAAACCTCTCTCCTACAGGCGGGGTTCATGGCCCAGATGCGGCAGGGCAAGGGGTTTCCCCACAGCGATCGCTGGCGAGTGCGGCGAGTGGTGCCGGGGCGCAGTCCGTTGAAGCAGCTTGCCGCCGCGTTTGTTGATCCTGAGGCGGCTGGCCTAGAGAGGGCGGAGCAGCTGCGGCAGGCGGAGAGCTTTTTGGCCAATGGGGGACCGGGTCTCGTTCAACTGCTGCGGGGCAACTTGCTCACTGACAGCAGCACAGGCGTGGGACCAAGACCTCGATTTGTGTTGGTGATTGACCAGTTTGAAACCCTATTTACTGCTCACCGAGGGGATGCCGGGCCAGACGGTCAGCAGATGATGGCGGCGATCGCCTACGCCTTGCGAGAGGCCCACGACTGCCTGCGGGTGGTATTGGGGCTACGGGCTGACTTCGTCGATCGCTGTCTGGCAATACCTGAGCTGAGGCCGCTGATGGAGCCCGCCCTGCTGGCGCTGCCGCGGCTCACCTACGAGCAGCTCAAGGCAGCCGTCATAAAGCCCGCCAAGGGGGCCGGGCTGCAGTACGATCCCTGTTTAATCTATGCCCTCCTCTTTGATGTGGTGGGTATGCCAGACGAGCTGGGACTACTGCAGGCGACGCTCCAGCAGCTTTGGCCTTTGCAGCAGCAGAATACCCTAACTCCAGCGGCCTATAGGGCTCTAGGCGGTGTCCATGCCATCCTCCATGATCGTGCGGATAGGGTAGTGCGATCGCTGTCCCCCGCTCACCAGGCTGCTGCCCTGCGGATTTTCTTCACCCTCACCCAGTTGATAGAAGGCGCTGAGGATACCAGGCGGCGGGTGCGAAAGTCGGATCTGTTTCTGCTGGCTGAGTCGATCCCGCTGGTAGAGGAAACCCTAGAAATTTTGATTAAAGAAAGGCTACTGGTGGCGAGTCATCAGCAGCTATCCGCAGTCTCTAGCGAGCTTGCGCCAGTCCCAACTCAAATAGCGGCGGGGGGACAAGTGATCGATGTGGTCCACGAGACCCTGGTTCGCCGCTGGCCCCTGCTGCAGGACTGGCTCAGCCAGCATCGCGATCGCCTCATGCAGCAGCGTCGCCTAGAAGAGGCGGCGGTGGAGTGGCATCACCTCAACCGGCCCAAGGCAGCTGAATACCTGCTGCAGGGTCACCACCTGCTGGCGGCAGAGACCTTTCTACAGCAGGAGGATGGTCAAGATTACCGGCCTGGGAAGCTGCTGCGTCAGTACGTGGCCACCAGCCGCCGCGAAGCGGAGCGATCGCGACGGGAGCAGCGCCGCCTAAGGCTAGCTCTACCCAGCGCTATGGCAGTCGCTCTGCTTGTAGGTACCGCTCGCTGTAGCACTCCATGGCCCCCGGTTTTCCAAGCCGCAGGGACGGCGCCCCTCGCCGAGGCGCAGCGCCTGCAGGGCGGAGGGATTGCCGTCAACCACAGCGCTGCTGGGGTCAGCCACATTGCGATCGCGGTTGAAGGCGGCAGGGTGCAGCTGTGGCAGATCGCTGCGCAAACGCGATCTGCCACTCAGCCAGCGCGCTTGCGCCATACCCTAGAACCCCCAAGCGGCAGGGGGAACGGACAAGCGGCCCCTGAGCTGGCCTTTAGCCGGGACGGCCAAACTTTAACCGTGACGACGCTGCAGCCAGCGGGGGGCGCTTGGATTCAGCGTTGGTCTACAGAAACAGGCATTCTGCTGCAGGAGCAGACTGTCGCAGCCAAGCTAGGCAGCAGCGCGGCTGAGGCCGACGAGGGGACGACAAGCTACGGCGCCCCGTAGCCGCTGGAAGGTCCTACGCGCTAGCAGTACTGACTCACATCTTCGCCGCAGTCGTCCGCCAGGTAAGATAGCGCCCGAAAGCGCAGCCCGACAAGCTGCTCGTACAGCGGGTTGAGCTTGCACATGGGGGGAATATGCACCAGCTTGCGTCCGAACAGGGTAACATCGCGCTCAAACGGACATTGGGGCGGAATCATTTTGCACAGAAACCGGGCAACACCAGGACTTTCAATATTGAGCTGGTCAAGCCAGTCCCGTACGGGGCGCAGGGGTTCCAGATTGGTCGCTGAGCGGGTGGAACCACTCTCAGTAGGAAGGGTCATACGCAGATGATCAAGGACGTCGTGGGGCTGGTTCATCGCGTCGCAAAACTGCCGCAGAATTTCGTCTTCCGACGGCGAATAAACGCCATCGGCGATCGCAACCATGACGGCAGTTCGCATAAAGTTCTGAGCCATCTCGGCGTCGCCACCGATGAGGTCGGCTAAAGCCTGTGGCTCAATTGGTTCGAGGGTTTCAGGGTTGGCTCTTGGGGCGATTTCAGTCTGCGCTAAGGAGAGGATCAGGGCCTGCTCCTCATCGTCAAACTGGCCATCAGCCCAGGCAATCGTAGCTAGCCCGCGCAGCCAAGCAGAAGTCTGCTCTCGGCTGTAGGCATAAGTGAGTTGTGTCATGAAGACTGGATCCATGTAGTGGTCTTGGATTGTCTCAAGGTAAGGAAGCGCCAAGCACGGGTTGTAGCGGGTCGCTAGCGGCTCATTAACTTCCGTTACGATTCTAGCGCCGGTTTTTTAAATTTGCCCGCCTATTGCTTGCAATTCTTGCATTGGCCCGCTGCAGTGTGATCATCGCCAAAAAGTCTTAATGCGCACAGCCCCGCCACCGGGGTCGACGGTAACGGCAGCGTAGGCGGCATCGCGAGGACGAATCTGGTAGTGCTTACCGCCTTCCGCGACTGTAGGTGACTGCTGGCTGGTCCCAGGAGACGCTGTCAGCCACTGCTGCACCTCGCTGGGGTCAGCCTCAAAGGTGACGATGTATGTTTTGTCGAAGAGCTGCCCGGTGCCGTCGATCCTCAGGTGGCGGGCTGAATGGGGGAGGGGGGCCAGGCGTCCCCAGAGCAGCACGGTTTCAATGACGCGCGGCTTATTCAGCGGGCTATTATCATCCCCGAACAACCACTGCACGGGACTAGACACCAGGCCAGGATTGAATTGCAGAAAGTCCGGCGGGAGGAGGAGATAGTAGAACAAGAGCCCACCAGAGAGCAAGAGTCCTAGGGTCGCTGCAAGATTGAACAGCAGGTCGATGATGCGCATAGCTCACCGTGATCCAACTGATCTTATTGTGACATTCTCCCAGGGCTTACCGAGTACTATAGCCACCATCACAATGGTTTGTGCATGGTGGCGCGTCACTTGGCTCCGTGGCGCCACACCGCGCATAGACTACTATGACGATGGCTACAAGGCTTGCTATCGCGATCGCCATTCCGATTCCGGCACCAGTCCCATCAAAATAACGCCTTTGCATGACGCCCTTAAATGATCCCTTTGCAACCTACCCCACCGTCTGGCTAGACTGGCTCGCCGTGGGCGGCTACATCAGCTTAATGTTGCTCGTCACCTGGCAAGTCCTGATACGGCGATAGCACGGATATCGACCGCCGCTAGGCGATGCCTGGTGCGTCCTGTGGGGAAGAATTAAGCCTGCACCACAAAGTTCGCTGCGCTTAGGCCAGCTCCATTTGACAGCGCAGCAAATCGGCCTCCGCTACCAAATCCAGACCCAGCACCATTGGTGTTGTAAAACAGATCGCCGTTGTTGGCGTTGTAGACAATAGTGGCGCTGCTGGTCGCCGCCGCCTGGGAGCTGCCCACCACCGCAAAATCGGCGGCGCGGCTAAAGCCTTGACCAATGCGGCTCCCCACAGCTGTAAATGTTGATTTACTCAGCACAATGCTGTCTTCAGCTGTAGTGAAATCAATGATTCGGTCCGTGCCCATCGCTTGGTGGTTGAACTGACCACCCGCAAACACCATGGAATCCCGGCCGCTGCCGCCGATTAGGGTGTCGTGGCCCGCGCCGCCAAATAGGGTGTCGTGGCCCGCATCGCCGTTGAGGGTATCATGCCCGGCCGCACCCCGCAGCGTATTCGCAGCGCTGTTGCCGGTCATGCGATTGTTGAGTTGATTGCCGCTGCCGTTGGCGACCCGGTCTCCCTGGAGCGTCAGGGCCTCGATATTGGCCGATAGCCGCCAGCTCCCTAGGCTATAGACGCTGTCGTAGCCCTGGTTGACCGCCTCGAGCAGGGTATCGTTGCCGTAGCCCACCCAATATTGATCATTGCCCTGGCCGCCAATCAACCGATTGGTACCAGCCCCCCCGTAGAGGCGATCGCTGCCCTGACCGCCCATAATCAGATCGTTGCCATCGTCGCCATGGAGGCGATCGTTGCCGCCCCCGCCGTTGACGATGTCGTCATCTTCGCCGCCGTGGAGTGCGTCGTGGCCCGCACCACCGTGAAGGCGATCGCGCCCGTCCTCTCCGTAGAGGCGGTCGTTGCCGTCCTGCCCCCCGAGGGTATCGTGACCTTCTCCGCCGTGGAGTGCGTCGTGGCCTACCCCACCATACAGAGCATCACTTCCGACTTCCCCATAGAGGGTGTCATTGCCATGATCTCCCTGGAGGTGGTCATTGCCGGTGCCGCCATACAGGACATCATTATCATCACCGCCCAGCATCAAATCAGCGCCCGCCCCGCCGTAGAGGCGATCGCGCCCTGTCCCCCCTTTAACGGTGTCGTTCCCTTCTCCGCCAAGAATCAGATCGTGGCCCTGGTCGCCAAATAGCCTATCGTTACCCTCCTCACCATGGACAGTGTCATTGTCCGTCCCGCCGTGCACTGCATCGTCGCCCTCCCCACCGAACAGAGCATCGCTACCGGTGCCGCCATAGAGGACATCGTTACCGCCGTCGCCACTGAGCCGGTCATCACCCTCGCCACCAATGAGGCGATCGTTGCCAATGCCGCCTAGCAACAGGTCATTACCAAGGCCACCATTGAGGCGATCGCGCCCAGCCTCTCCGTAGAGCTGGTCAGCGCCGCTGCCGCCGCTTAGGCGGTCGTGGCCCGTGCCGCCGTGGAGGCGGTCATCATCGTTGCCGCCGCTTAGAGTATCATTGCCCGCTTCGCCGTAGAGGGTATCTCGACCCTCGCCTCCGTCAGCCGTATCATTGCCATCGCCGCTATAGACGGTGTCGTTGCCGCCCAGGGCTTGTAGGATATCATTGCCGCCCAGACCATACAATTCATCAACAAGTGCCGTGCCAAGGCGGGTATCATTGGCCGAAGTGCCGTATATCTTCATCAGGAATATCGAGTCTGCTATAGGTCTTATTGCTTCGGCCACTTTGCTTAGAGCAGTTCCGGCTCAACACCGAGAACTATTGGCGGTAAGTGGCTCATCAACTAAAGCTTTTTCCCTGGCATACCCGTGGTAATCACTAGGTTTTAGGTAAAGAAACGAACAATGTAGGTTAACGTTACAACAATTGACTCACCTACAGCCTTGGCATATAGTGCCTACCTCTCAGTAAAGGACGGTGCCAGTTCTAGAACGCGCTTCTTCCCTCATCATTGCGACTGTTATTGCGTCTAGAGAGACGCTTGCTTGATGTGATTTTGTAGAACCCCCGCTGAGCGGGGGTTCTACAAAACAAAATGTCCTAACCAACCCTTCGGGTGCAATATTCAATTCGCCCGACAATTGGCCTAACTGCGATAGCTGGCCTGATGGAGCATACCGATCTGGGTGATACCGGCCTATGGGAGCGCCAGAAGCTTACGCAGCCGCTTCTGCAGCGGCGGGGTAATGACGCGATCGCCCCGCTCCAACTTGCCCACGTAGTCGGCGCTCACCCCCAAAAAGCCCCCGAGCTCCTTGCGGCTCCAGCCCCGCGCTTTGCGGCCCTCCCGCACCTCATCGCCGGTAACGTCGCCCGCGGGCTGCGATCGCTCTCGGGTGCCCGGGAGCGATCGCGCCGGAGACTTTTTCAAGTTCTTCAGGCGGCGGGGCGCTTTGACCTGGGCCAGAAGCTGGGGAATGGGCTGGGGCGGACGAATCACCAGGTGGGCCTGCAGCAGCCGCTCGATAATCTTGATGCGCCGCCAGTCTGGGGGGCGAGGGGTGTCGCTGTTGGGCCGTAGCCAGTCTGGGTAGGACTGGGAATCATATTCAATTTGCCAGCCGAGGCTTATCAGCAAGGTTAAGGCCCGGTTCCAGCGATTTTTTAGATCCCGCGCTCTATATTTGTCCGCTAAGGCGCGCTCGATCTCGGTGGCGGGGATCACCTCTTTAAGGAGCGCCATCACCTGGTAGTTGTAGGGGTGCTGGTTATGAACCCGCACCCGGGCATCTAGGGTTAGCTGAATCGCCAGCCGCAGGGCCATCTCATGATGGTAGGGGTCAATCCGCAGGATGTCGCGGGCTAGGTAACCAAACTGGTGCAGCGCCGCCGTAGCTTTGTGCCCCGCCCGGTTAAGAAAATGCTTAGTCCATAGCCCGGGAGTCACGGTGATATACACCTCGTCCGGGCTCTCAATTTTGCCCGTCACCCAGTCAATCTGCCCGTGGGGATCCACCAGCACGTCCCACATGCGACCCACTGGTGTGCTGGCGTCTATGCGCCGCTTGCCCCGTCCCTCAATCCACACCGACTTCACCAGCAGACAAGACAGGGCGTGGGCCGCGCTGGCGATGATGGTCCGCTTTTCCGGCAGGCTGGTGTTGTGGTTACGGTCCCAGCCCAGAAGCTGCACGATGTCGGTGGCCCGTAGGCGGAAGGTGCTGTTCCAGGGCTCTGCTTGGTCCATGGCCTTAGCGGCAAAAATCATCTGCAGCTTGACAGTGTCAAAGCCAAACTTATTGATGATTTGCTCGGCGGCTTCCCAAGGCAGCAGGGCAATGTCGCCGGGATCGGTGATGTAGTGCTCGATGTAGTTAGCGGGGTTACCGCGGCTGTGGTACTGAAACACGGCGACGTCTCCCTGCCGCTGCCACAGGTCAGGCCGCAGTTGGGCGCGGATACTGCTGGCAATGGGGATGGCGGTGGGGATGGGGGTGATTTTGGGCAGGTCTAGCCGGTCATCAAGGGTGATTGGTGGGGGAACCGTGAGGCCCATCAGGGTCTCTAGGCGGGACAGTGAGCAGTCAGCAAGCCCGAGGCTATCTACCACCATCTGGGCAATTTCGAGGCTGTAGATGGCGCTGAGGCGGGCGGTTTTGCGGGCCAGATAGCTGTCGCTGGCCTGCAGACGACGGCAGACGGCGGCGATCGCCGCATCATCCAGCGTACCGACCCCTAGTTCGTCTAGGCTCCAGGTGATCAGGTGGGTGCCGAGAAAGCGGCCAAAGGCCTGCTCAAAGGCCGGGTGCTTAAAAAAGTCGACTAAGGCTGTGGCGAGGTAGCGGGTAATCTCCGGCTCGCTGAGCAGCAGCTCCAGCCGCTGAGGGCCCTGAGCATCCGCCGCCCGCAGACGAACCGGCGATCGCGTTGGGTCGATGGCGCTCAGCCCTTCAGCTTCAATCACATGGCTGAGCTGCTGCTGGTAGGACGCCACCAAGTGCTGGTAAAGCCGCTGGGTAATGGCGTCGATGGCAGCGGGGCTGGCCTGCAGCGAAACGATGCCCTGGGTTACCAGCCCCTGTAAGGGAGATGTTGTTAGCAGCCGCTCAACCACGGCGGAGAGGGAGGGGGCGGCTTCCTGGGGCTGGGCTGATGGCTGCAGCGCTGCGGCTGTGGGGGCGGCGTCTCCAACGGTCGCTAGGGGGAGCTGAATCACCTTAGACGGCGGGGCGGACTGCCCGGTCTGCCAGGCCGGCCCCGTATGCTGGTGTAGCGCTGCTTTTGCCATGGCCCCTCCTGGTGCAGTAGGCCAATTCTAGCGCAGCCTTGCCCAAAAGGCGCTATCGGTAGCGCTAGAATTTATGCCTACCCGGTCTAGGCGCTATCCGTAGAGCTTCTGAATCCACTGCCACTCCGCCGCTAGGCCCTCCTGCAGGGACACCTGGGGCTGGTAGCCCAGGATCCGGCGCGCTTTAGTGATGTCGGCGGCGGTGTGGCGGGCATCCCCCCGCGCCTGCTCAATGTGCTGACGCTGAATGGGACGATCGCTTACCGCTTCCATGGTGTCGATTACCTCCATCAACCCCACACGGCTCCCCCCACCGATATTAAACACTTCCCCCGCCGCATCAGGGGCCTCAGCGGCGGCTAAGTTGGCGGCGATCGCATCCTGGATGAAGGTATAGTCTCGGGTTTGCTGCCCGTCCCCATAAATAGTGATGGAGTCCCCCGTCAGCGCGGCTTTAAAGAACTTGTGAAAGGCCATGTCGGGGCGCTGGCGAGGGCCATAGACGGTGAAGTAGCGCAGGGACACCGTGGGGACCTGGTAGCTTTGGTGGTACAGATGACAGAGCTGCTCACCGGCTAGCTTGGTGATGCCATAGGGCGACACCGGCTGAGGGCAGATGGTCTCTTGGGTGGGCAGGGTGATGGCGTTGCCGTAAATGGAGGAAGAGGAGGCATAGATGAAGCGCTGCAAGTTGGCGGTTTTAGCCGCCTCCAGCAAAATCTGGGTGGCGTTGATGTTTTGCTCAGTGTAGCTGCGGAACCCCTCCCCCCAGCTAGCACGGACCCCGGCTTGGGCCGCTTGATGGTACACCACGTCGGTATCCGCTAGCAGCCCTGGCCAGTCTAGCGCTTGAATATCCCCCTCAATCAACTTGAAGTTGCTGTTCTGCTGCAGGTTAGCGACGTTTTGTCGCTTGAGCTGCGGGTCGTAGTAGGGGTTGAACTGGTCCACCCCGATGACGGTGTGAGCCTGATCTAATAGGGCCTGCGCAAGGTGGGAGCCAATAAAGCCCGCCACGCCGGTAACGACGATGGTTGCCATAGGTATACTCGTTTAGTCTAAAAGCCAGCGGCTACTGATACAGTGGCTCACAGCGGCTCTGCCACCTGGGGCGATGGGCTCGGCAGGGCCTGGCCTAGGCGACAAGAGCACAAATACCCCAAACTATTGAGATATTTGCTGTGAAGCAAAGGGGGCTTAAAGACTAAAAGTATAGAGGGTCAAGGTTACCTACGGTGAATCTGGGCTGACAGTCCTCGCGGTGTCAGCCCAGGGGGTAGGGTATTTCGACTTAAGCGCTATGGCACAGCTGCGCGCTAGGCGCTGGCGTACACCCTGTCGTAGTAGCTGCGATACTCCTCTGAGAGCAGCGGTTTCCACCAGTTTTCATGGGCCAGGTACCACTCAATGGTGCGGCGTAGACCGACATCCACGGTGACGCTGGGGGTCCAGCCCAGCTCGGTTTTAATCTTGGTGGCGTCAATGGCGTAGCGGCGATCGTGGCCGGGGCGGTCCTTGACGAAGGTAATCAGCTCCTTGGAGGGGCGAGTGGGCAGACTAGGGGCCATCTCATCCATCAGCTCGCACAGCTTGTGCACCAGGTCGATATTTTTGACCTCGTTGTTGCCCCCCACGTTGTAGGTCTCGCCGGGCTCGCCTTTGTGAATCACCGTGTCCAGCGCGCTGCAGTGGTCTCCGACGTACAGCCAGTCCCGCACGTTTTGGCCGTCGCCGTATACCGGCAGCGGCTTGCCCAGCAGGATGTTGATGCACATCAGCGGGATCAGCTTTTCTGGGTAGTGGTACGGCCCGTAGTTATTGGAGCAGTTGGTGATCAGCATGGGCATGTGATAGGTGTGGAAGTAAGCCCGCGCCAGGTGATCGCTGCCCGCCTTGGATGCGGAATAGGGGCTGTTCGGCGTATAGGGCGTGGTCTCCGTGAAGGCGGGGTCTTCGGGGCCTAGGGAGCCATATACCTCATCGGTGGAGACATGCAAAAAGCGGTAGCCCTGGGGTTCGCCCTTGGCCTGCCAATGCTGACGGAAAGCCTCTAGTAGGGTGAAGGTGCCTACCACGTTGGTCTGCACAAATGCGCCGGGACCCAGGATAGAGCGGTCTACATGGGACTCGGCGGCGAAGTGGGCCATAGTGTCAATGGACTCTTCGGCCAATAGCCGGTCGATCAGATCGCGATCGCAGATATCCCCTTCCACAAAGCGCAGATTAGCACCCTCAAGGCCCGCCAAATTGGCGCGGTTGCCAGCGTAGGTGAGAGCGTCTAGCACCACAACGCGATCGCCGGGATAGGTTTGACACCAGTGGTGCACAAAGTTAGAGCCGATGAAGCCAGCGCCGCCAGTAATGATGATGCGGCGGGGGCTGCGGGTTAATTCTTGGGTCATGTTTACTCCTTACACCAGCTCAATTTTCGAATCATCGCCAATCATGAACCGCAGGGCGCGGGGCCGCTCGGGGGCTTCG
>JBCCAG010000226.1:0-5926 GCA_039814955.1 Cyanobacteria bacterium P01_A01_bin.135 | reverse complement strand
GGACAAAGAGGCCAACTTCGCCTTTTCCAACCTCAGCGCTGTAGATTTTCTAAAGAACCCCCTGCGCTTCAATAAAGAGTTCAAAAACACCTTTTGGAGAAGCGCCTACTACAAGAACCTCAAGTCCCCTGTGGTTAAGCTGTATCTGAGGTGCACCGAAAGGTACTTCCTAGATAAGAACAAGGTATTTATCGCCAGCTATAAAGCGACCAGAAGCGTTTACCGGCGCTGGTTAAAGTCAGAAGCGAAGCAGGCCTAGAAACCATTGTTAGCTTGGGCTGTATCGAAGCAGGGGTGGACGCTGTTCGCCCCTGCTTGGCTATATTGGGAAATTCTCCGACTGGGCTTGTAGAGGCATTAGGAACGCCTGTGTCCTTGCCTATCTACAGTATTGCCCCATGGAATTCGCCGTGCCGGCCCTCAAAGTTCCCGAAGTCTCCTATTCAGCCATCGCCCTCGAGCTGAGCTCGATCTTGACAGCCTACAGCCAGGCAGACGAATTTTCTGGCGTAGTGCTGCTCAGGCAGGGTGACCAAGACCTGCTCAAAGCTGCCTACGGCTACGCCAACCGCACGTGGGGCCTCCGAAATCAGCCCGATACCCGGTTTCGCATTGCCTCTATCTCTAAAGTGTTTACGGCGACCGCTATCCTGCAGCTCATCGAGCGGGGGCAGCTTGACTGGAACACTGCCGTAGTGCAGCCCTTGGGACTTAAGGATACCCAGATCCCTGAAGCAGTGACGGTTTACCACCTGCTAACCATGACCGCTGGCATTGCAGACTGGTTTGAAGAGTCGGGGGATTGGGCCGAAGACTGGGCCGCGCTGTGCCGTGAGCATCCTCTTTACTTGCTGCGGCGCAACGCAGACTACCTGCCGCTGTTTGCGACAAAGCCGCCCGGATCAGCGGTGGGAGAGCGCTACCAGTACAACAACGCCAGCTACATTTTGCTGGGTCAGCTCATCGAGCAGGTGACAGGCCTCTCTTACTTCGACTACGTTCGTCGTCACATTTTTACCCCGGCCCAGATGACCCAGTCTGACTTCGTGGCCCTAGATGCCATTCATCCCCCGGTTGCCGAGGGCTACATCCCGGTGCTCAATGAGCAAGCCGCCGCCGCCTGGCAGAAAAACATTTACGCTGTTACGCCAGAAGCGGCGGCTGACGGCGGAGCCGTTTCAACGGTGGATGACCTGAGCCGCTTTGTGCGATCGCTTCTGGCAGGTCAGCTTCTCTCCCCAAAGATGACTCAGGCGATGCTAACGCCCCAGGTGCTAGAAGCAACAGACGACGATTACCTCTGGCACTACGGCTTTGGCAACCAGTTCTTGCTGAATAGAGCAGGGCAGGTGCTGCGCTGGGGACATACCGGGGAAGAGGAGGGCGTGAGCTGTCGGCTGTACTACTACCCACAGGCTGACCTGCAGGTGGTGATTTTGGGCAACCAAAGCGAATGTGCGGGTCCTCTCGGATGGGAAATTCATGACCTACTCGCTGCCACCTTCAAACCTTGAGTTGGCGCGGACGCGGAGCGGTCACCGCTGCAGTAAACTCCGCGCTGCCCCTTGCGCTTGGTGGACAAGCTGATCGAGATTGAGGTGAACAAACTGGCCACTGTCAATCACTTTCTTGCCGTTGATCACGCTGTAGCTGACCTGGGGCGGCTGACAAAAAATCAGGGCCGCTACCGGATCGTGGCTGCCGACGAGGGCCGGCTGGTCCAAGTCAAAGGCGACAAAGTCTGCAGCCATCCCCGCCGCCAGATGGCCGATGTCATCGCGCCCGAGAACCTTCGCGCCCCCCAACGTCGCTAGCTCCAGAGCCTGCCGCGCTGTCATCGCATCAGCGCGGCCCTCCCGCACCCGGGCTACCAAAAACGCCGTGCGCGCTTCGCTCAATAGGTGGGTGGCGTCGTTAGAAGCCGCGCCATCCACACCGAGGCCAACGGACACCCCCTGGTTCAGCATGGCCCGGATGGGGGCGATGCCGCTGGCCAACCGGCAGTTGCTGCAGGGGCAGTGGGCCACACCGGTACCCGTTTCAGCAAACTTGCGAATGCTCCAGTCGCTGAGCTGGACGCAGTGGGCATGCCAGACGTCTGCTCCCAGCCAGCCCACGGACTCGGCATATTCCCCCGGCGTCATCTCAAATTTCTCGCGGCTGTAGGCAACATCCCCCACGCTTTCCGCTAGGTGGGTGTGGAGGCTGACCTTGTCGTAGCACCGGGCCAGCGCTGCGGACTCTTGCATCAGCGCTGGCGAAACGGAAAAGGGGGAGCAGGGGGCAAGCACAATGCGCAGCATGGCGTAGGGAGCGCTGTCGTGGTAGGTCTCGATCACCCGCTGGCTATCCTTTAGGATGTCGGCCTCCTGCTCCACCACGCTATCCGGCGGCAGCCCCCCCTGGCTTTGCCCCACGCTCATGCTGCCGCGGCTCGCGTGGAAGCGCAGCCCCAGCTCCTGCACCGCGCGAATCTCATCGTCCAAAGTGCAGTCGTTGGGGAAGATGTAGAGGTGGTCGCTGGCGGTGGTGCAGCCCGAGAGCATCAGCTCAGCGGCGGCCATCTGGGCGCTGATGTAGATATCCTTGGCGGTCAACTTCGCCCAAATGGGGTAGAGCCCCTGCAGCCACTGAAATAGGTCCCCGTCCTGCACCGCTGGCACTGCCCGGGTCAGGGTTTGGTAGAAATGGTGGTGGGTATTCACCAGGCCCGGCATGACCAGGTGGCGATCGCCCAAATCCAGCACCTCGTCGGCCTCCAGCGCCCCCAGCGCCTCGGTGGTCCCCACCTGCTCAATCACGTTATCCCGCACAAACAGCGCCCCATGGCGAATCTCCTCGCGATCGCGGTTCATAGTCACGAGGGTGTGGATGTTCTTTACCAGAAGCGTGGTCACGAGGTCACCAGAGCGCTGAGGCGGAGCCAGGCGATCTCGGCAATTTGGTCAAGGGCGTTGGCATACTCCACCTCACGGTTATTTTGAAGTCGTCGCTGGAATGCCGCGACGACTTCGGCTCTAGTATGGTGCTTAACGGCGATGATAAAGGGAAACCCGAATCGCTTGTAGTAGTCGGCGTTGAGCTGTCTGAGCTGGGCGGCTTCAGCCGGGGTTAGCCGGTCGAAGCCGGATGATGCTTGCTCTTGAATTGAGGCATTGGCCATTTTTGCTGTGCTGCCCAGTTCTGGATGAGCCCGAATCAGGGCAAGCTGCTGCTCAGCGGGAAGCGATCGCATCACCTCGACCATGGCTTGATGCATATCAGCTTTGCCCTGAAAGGGGCTACGGGGCCAGGTTAGGGCGACAATTTCGGGGGTGTGCTCAAATAAATGCCCCAGAGCTCTCACGAAAGCAGCCTTCTCGAATTGATTGATTTCTGAGAGAGAATACCCCATATAAGCCGTGAATCATAAATCTAGCAGCAACTTACTCGCGAACGCCTGGGAGCACCATATTCAAAAATAGAGCCACAATGCCGCCAGTGCTAATACCTGAGGAAAAGATGCTTTTAACCAGCGTCGGCATCTGATCAAGCAGATCGGGCACTACACTCACCCCTAAGCCCAGGCCCAGAGAGGTAGCCAGGATAATAGACGATCGCTTTGTCAAGTTGACGCAGGAGATGATCTTCAGGCCAGCCACCGCTACTGTACCAAACATGATGATTGTGGCACCGCCCAATACCGGCTGAGGAATGGTCTGGAAAATACCCGCCACTATAGGAACTAGCCCGAGCAGCGACAAGATTGCCGCAATGAAGTAGCCGACATAGCGGCTGCCGATGCCGGTCAGCTGGATGACGCCGTTGTTCTGACTAAAGGTGGTATTGGGGAAAGTGTTGAAGACGGCAGCGATCGCAGAGTTGATGCCGTCGCCGAGGATACCGCCTTTGATGCGGTCGAAGTAGGGCTTTCCCTCGATGGGTTGACCCGTGAGGATGGAGGTGGCCGTTAGGTCCCCCGTGGATTCGATAGTGGTAATGATATAGAGAAAGGCAAACGGAATAAAGGCCGCTAAATCAAAACCAAAGCCGTAGCGAAAGGGAATGGGGACCGTGACCGGCGGTAGGCCAGCGAGGTTACTGAAGTTCACCAGGCCCATGGGGATAGAAACGATGTAGCCCACCAGCAGCCCGATAGCAACGGAGGACATGCGCAAAAAGCTGCTGCTGAGGCTGTTGAGACCGATGATAATCGCCAGCACTAGACCCGCCAACAGCAAATTCTGGGGGCTGCCAAACGTACCGGCTTCCCGAGCTGGGAAGCCACCGCCCATACTGGTGATCCCCACGTTGATGAGGGTCAACCCAATCAGAGTCACCACAATCCCCGTCACCAGGGGCGTGACGATGTTTTTGGCAAACTGAATGAGGCGGCTAAACACCATCTCAATGAACGAGCCTACGAAGCATAGTCCAAAGACCGTGCCCAGGGCCGCCTGGGGCGTTCCTCCTGCTGCAATCACCGCTGAGCCCGCGGCAATAATCGGCCCGATGAAGGCAAAGCTGGTGCCCTGGACGCTCAGTAGCCCCGAGCCCACTGGGCCAATGCGCCGAGCCTGAATGAAGGTGGCAATGCCAGAGACAAACAGGGACATACTCACCAAATAGGCGGCGTCGGCGGGCTCTAGACCCAGGGCGCCGCCAATAATCAGGGAGGGCGTGATGATGCCGACGAAGCAGGCAAACACATGCTGGAGGGCGGCGAGAATGGCCTCCCGCACTGGGGGGCGGGCCTCCAGCCCGTAGATTAAGTCCGTTTCCACGGAAGGGGCAGTGGCTTCTGTTGCTTGAGGGGCCTCATCGAGACCCACAGATAGATCGTTGGGGTTGCTCATGGTTGTTGTCGCTCGTGATATAGCAATTTTTAATTACGAGAGGTACAGATTTTGGGAGTGGCAGCGGCATTGGCCGACTAAAAACTAAACTGAGTTCTCAGATTGCCAACCCAGATCGTGGGGTTGTCGCTGAAGTTGTTGGGGTTGTTGATCATGTATACCGCTGGAACAAGCGCGATGTTGTCCGTGACGGGCAGGAAGTAGGTCGCCTCTAGCTCGTACTGCACCCCACCATCACCGCCGCCGGAGGCCAAAAACTCGCGCCCGTCGAGAATGGAGAAGGGGATGACATAGGAGAAGGTCAATAGGGAGCCTTCCCGCCCCAGGTCTGGGAAGGCGACGCCGGCCTGGATAGCCTGGGCGTCAATATTTTCGGTATCGCGCCCCGGCGCTGCCGGGTCGATTTCGGTGTTGCCGAAGAAGTAGCGGCCAAACAGCCCCACGCGGGGAGTAATCCGCCAGTCAAAGTTAAAGCCAAAGGTGTCGGCGATCGCCGGTTCGATAGAGCCACCAAACCCGTCATCTGCCACCCCGTAAATCGGCTCGCCCGTCGCCCCGCCAACGCCGAATCCCGTCAGATTGCCCGACTCGTCGAAGATGGGCACGTTGTTATCGATCAAAGAGCGGGTGTAGAGGAACCGTAGATTGAGGCCCGGCGTAGGCTGAAACCGCACCTGAGTCGTCAAAGTATTGGTTGCCCCGAACAGACCATCACTGGGGTCGGTCGCCGTGTTGAAGAACGCCCCCGGAAGGAATTCGGTATTCTCCCCCATATAGGCCAAGCTGACGTCTACCCAGTCGGTGGGGGCCCAGTTGACGAAGGCCCCAGCCCCCCGGTCAATGGCGTTGGCCAAAGTGCTGCCACTGGCGTTAAAGCTGCTTGCGCCCCGCCCAAAGAAAGTAAAGGCGTTGCCGTCGAAGTAGCGGTACCAGTTAAGCCTGGGTCCGACGGCAAACTGCAGGGTGTCCCCCACCGTGAAGGTGTAGAACAGTTCCCGGAGGATAATATCGCCGCTGAGGGGCGCCCCCGTTTGGTCAGTAAACGGCGTGCCGAAGGTGTTGAACAGTCCAGCGGAGGCGAGGGAGTTGGC
>JBCCAG010000656.1:0-2793 GCA_039814955.1 Cyanobacteria bacterium P01_A01_bin.135 | reverse complement strand
TCTGTAGCTTGGCGAAAGGCGGCGATCGCGGCGGCGAGGTCCCCCTGCTGGACGGCTGCTACCCCCTGGTCGAGCAGTACCGCGGCGGCGGGGGATGGGGTTTGGGCGAGGGCGACGGGGGTGCTGAGCAGCGGGGCGGCGCTGAGGGCAACCGGCAGCAAACTGGCCCATAGCCCCCGCAGTGACCGGCGACAGATGGGTAAGCGGTAATTCACGACCATGTTGACGGATGGGCCCACCGGCACCTGACTACGGCTTGATGATAGCGCTCCATTGTCTCCGGTGGCTTTGAGAGCGGGCAGGGCCGGAACATCTTGAGGCGCTTAGGGGACTATATTTCATAGACCTAAAATTTATTGACCCAAACTCACAAATCTGTAGACCAATGGTCTTAGGTATGGGTTACCCTTTACATAAATTCGCATTTGGGAATGAAATACATGAACGTCTCAACCCGTCTGAGCCTGATGACTGCCGGAGCCCTCTTGGGTGGTACCGCAGCGGCGCTCGTAGCTCAGCCCACCGCCGCCCAAATGGTATCCGCTCCGCTGACAGCCCAGGCCGAGGCTGCCTCGACCATCGTCGATGTAGCCGCCAGCAGCGGTAGCTTTGACACCCTAGTGCAGGCTGTTCAAACGGCTGGGCTCGTGGAAACCCTGTCTGGGGAAGGCCCATTTACCGTGTTTGCCCCCACCGACGAGGCCTTTGCGGCCCTACCCGATGGGGTAGTAGCGGCTCTCCTGCAGCCCGAGAACAGCGACCTACTCGTGGACATCCTTACCTATCACGTGGTGTCAGGGGAAGTGCCGGCGGCGGCGGTTACCTCTGGGATGGTACCGACCCTGTCTGATGATGAGTTGACGGTGACGGTGGGCGAGGCGATTACGATAGACAGCGCTACCGTGATTCAGCCGGACGTGATGGCTAGCAACGGCATTATTCATGTGATTGACGCGGTGCTGGTGCCAGCTTCTGCCGCTGACGAAGTGCAGGCCCTACTGGAGCCGGCGCCCGCTCCTGAGCCCACACCTGCTCCTGAGCCCACACCTGCTCCTGAGCCCACACCTGCCGAAGAGCCCGTGCGTGGTCTGTGGTAGTTTAGCGCCATAGCCTTTGGCACAATTGGAGAGCGCTGGGGCCTATGGGCTTCGGCGCTCTTTGGCTTTGAACTTTGCACCTGTAATGAATACGCCATCGATTCAGATTCAGCTCAACGGTGAGCCTAAAACCTGCGCTGCCGCTAGATAATAGCGTCTTATCAAGATGACGGGGTAGGGAGGCTGTAGGACGCAGAATTATGAAGGAGATAGCGCCTGCTGACCGCTTATCTGATGGTGCAAACTGCAAGAAGAGCACAACAGCTCTCGAATTTTAGCGGAACCGGGAACCTATGGGCGGGCGCTGTCGACTAAGGGAGGGATAAGCCCATTTTTGTCGTTTACTTACCATGAGTCCCATGCATCTATTAGATCAAAATCTGCTAGATCAGAATCTATCAAACCAAGCTCTACGGAACCAGCGTCTCATCAAGCGCACCTGCTTTATGGTTGCTAGCACCCTATGCTGCGGGGCTGCGTCGGTGTTGCTTAGTCAGCTTATGGCGGCACAGTTCGTCTCCGCAGCTACCCCGGACAGTCTCACTCCAGAGGCTGCGATAGAGGATGCGGGCACCGCTGTAGAAGATGCGGGCACTGCGATCGCCACCATCGTAGATGTTGCGGCTGACAGCGATACCTTCAATACATTGGTTCAGGCGGTGCAAACCGCTGAGCTGGCGGAGGCGCTGTCGGCAGAGGGCCCCTTCACCGTTTTTGCGCCCACCGATGATGCCTTTGCTGCCTTACCTGAAGGGGTTGTTACGGCCCTGCTAGAGCCCGAAAATCGCGACTTGCTGGTGGATATCTTGACCTACCATGTCGTTGCGGGAGAGGTGCCCTCCACTGAAGTAGCTCCCGGTCCAGTGGCAACTCTTTCAGAGGATGAGCTGGTGCTAGCGACTGGAGAAGCCGTCACCGTCAATGGTGCCCCTGTGATTGTGCCCGATATTCAGGCCAGCAATGGTATCATCCACGCTATTGACGTTATCTTGGTGCCGGAATCTGCCGTGGCCGGCGTAGAGGCGCTGCTGCAGTCCACCCAGGTTGAAACCCAGATCGAGGAGGTTGAGCCAGTGCAGCCTGAGGTCTTAGAGCCGCCGCTATCAGAGGAGATTGAGCCTATTACTGAACCTGTTCCTTAGGCGCAGTAGGCTGCAGCGCGTTAGCGCGATATCACGCTAGCGCGCTGTGCAACTTGGATAAGAAAAGTCCCACCAATCTACGCTAGGGCTAATCAATAGACCTTCGCTCGGTGGGACTATATCGATATCGAAGAGTTTATCATCGCTGTCTCCCTGTGCATCGACGAGCACTTGCAGGCGCTGCTAGAAGCCTATCCTGCTCGCGCTCGTGGGTTCGACGCTAGTGTAAGACTCGCATGTGGGCATCAGCATCGTCCCGGCGGCGAAACCAAGCCATTACACGGCGCTGCATCTGAGGCAAGAGCTGGACAATGGTTCACTAAGATAGATATCTGTTCCTGGGCTAGTCAGAGCGCGGTCAATAATCCCATAATATAGACCTCCAAGCACCGGCACAGTAGGAGCAGCTCTTTGGTTCAATCTCAGCCCCAATCCTCTTCCCTGCGACATCTGCGGCGGGTGCTGGGTCGTCTCGCGGCCTATCCGGGCCTTACCCTCGGCGCGCTGGGCAGCGCTCTGCTTTTAGTCGCGGCCTATGTCGCTACGCCGCAGCT
>JBCCAG010000734.1:0-2445 GCA_039814955.1 Cyanobacteria bacterium P01_A01_bin.135 | reverse complement strand
TTTTTCTGGGGCTGCTGCCGAATTCTTTGGCGGGCCTAGTTGATGCGCATTATGTAGGTGTACATAAATATATGTTGCTATCTGGGGGTTCGCCCCCCGGCGGGGGGCGAACCCCATGTCGTTTACTTGTAGAAGGTGGGTTTAAATAGGTCCCTATGGGTTTTACGGGGGGAAATCAGACGCGCCGATGCCCAACCGCTTTTTACTGCGCTTCAGCTTCTTCCACTGCGCCCTCACCCGCCCATAGGCCTCAGCCGAGGTGAGCTTGCCGTTTGTTTCTAAAGCGCAGATGTACCCCACACGCTGCGAAAACTCCTGCAGGTTCGCATTGAACGCCAGCTTCTGCGGCGAGAACTGCCCACGATAGCGATCGCGCGGGTACAGGAAATTGTCAAGCTCTGGGCGCTCTGGGCTATTGAAATTGGCCATGGTTGTTCCAATATATCGCTTTGGTCAGGGTTGGGCGATCGCTCTGTCCTTATGAACATCAACCCCAGCCAGCCAAGATTCGCAAAATTTGCAAAAGTATACTGTTGCGACATATGCTGCGCTGCCGCGATCTACTGCGGCTTCCTGCGGTGGATAAAGCTACCCAAATAGCTTGGCCCTAGCCACTCACGAAACGGCAGTACCATTGCCTCCCAGAGGTCATTGTGGGTTTCACCTGTCCCCAGCCCCGTGGCCGGAAACTCGCCCCGGCGAGGGCGGTGATACGTGCCAAAGACGATGTCCCACAGCGGGAAAAAGGCCGAAAAGTTTTTATCAATGTGCTCGCCCTGGAACGAGTGGTGGATGCGGTGGTACTGGGGACCCGTTACCACCGGCGAGAGCCAGCCCAGGTTGAGTCGTAGGTTCATATGGATGAACTGCAGCCACAAAATCTGAATAAAGGCCAAGATCCCCAGCGCCAGACCGTTGAATTCAAACAGCAATCCCATAGGCAATCCCAGAAATAGCACCAGCAGCGGGTCTTCTAGCCAGTGGACGCGGCGGGTGCTGGTGACGTTGAGGGATTCCTCACTGTGGTGGAATTTGTGCTGCTGCCACAGGGCCGTGGTGTGCTGCCAGCGGTGAAACCAGTAATAGAAGAAATCCGTTACCGCAAAGTAGAGCAGCGCCAGCAGGCCATATGCTATCGGTCCCTGGGGTGTCGGCAGCTGAATAAACGGCGCCCCCGTCCAGCCTTGAACCAGGGTAATCACAGCGCCGATGCCAATGGCCTGAATCGCAACGCCGATGATGCTGTAGAGCACGTACCAAACCAGATTGAACCGCAGGTGCCGCCAGGGCTGACGCGGCTCCACCGGGCGCAGCCGCTCCGCCAGCATAAAGCAGCCGTACATCACAAAGGCCGTCAGCAGGTATTTTCCAAAGCCGAGGGGTGCCGCTAACCATTCCATGGCAATCGAGTTCTAATATTTAAAGGTCTTAATCTTGAAAAATCTCTCAAGAGGCGTGGGGCGTCTCTCTGGGCTGACCCACTACGCAGCGGGTCAAATATTTGGGACTCAGCCAGTTCAAACCGAAGGCCCGCTACGCTTAACATTATAGGGAGCCTTCATAATCTTGGCTGCTACGCTGAGGACATCTGCGGCGCGGAGCCGAAAAATTATCGGCCTGAGCGGCGCACCAGCGTGTATAGAGCTCTGTGACCGCTATACTAGTCCCTAGCTTAGGTAAACCGGGTGCAGTCTAAGGCGCTGTTAGCGGTGCGCGGTAACCCCCACTCAATCTAGATCCAGAGCTTTGGCTTAAAGGACTCAGCACTGTGCCAGCGCGCTAAACCTCTAGTCACTAACCTCAACATTCTTCCCAAAACCTGCCATGACCGTCGTTCGATTTACTGCGACTCCCCAAACCCTCGTTGAAGCTGAGGGTACTCTGCTCACGTTTCGCTTTGAGCTCGACTCCCCACCGCCGCCGGGGGGCGTCAACGTCACTGTCAATGGGAACGTGCCCCAGTCCCTCAATCAGCTTAATCTGTTCGACATTCGATTTACGGGGGGAGACTTTCCCGTTGGTGATTTCGACTTCTCTGGGTTCGACTTCAATATCACTAGCCAGACCGCAACCGTCACCGCCCCGATCTTTCAAGACAACGAGCTAGAAGGTCTGCAGACCGTTGCCTATACTCTAGCCCCAGGCGGCGCTGACTACACGGCGGCTCCGGGCGCTCGTAGAAGCGTGGTTCAGTTTGTGGATAACCGTAGCCAGATCCCAGCACCGCCACCTACCCCGACACCAACGCCCACACCGACACCCACACCAACGCCTACCCCTCCTCCAGCGACCATCGGTATGATCTTGGGTACGCCAGGACGCGATCGCCTCAGAGGCACCAATGGTGTCGACGTCATCAATGGTGTGGGCGGTAACGACGTGCTGCTAGGGTTTGGTGGTAGAGACACCCTGACCGGTGGTGGTGGTCGAGACAGGCTTGTGGGT
>JBCCAG010000505.1:0-3679 GCA_039814955.1 Cyanobacteria bacterium P01_A01_bin.135 | reverse complement strand
TCGCCCGCTGGTGGCGGCAGCAGTGCCGGGCAAAGGTGGTGGCGGTGACGGGCTCCGTGGGCAAAACCACCACCAAGGAGCTAGTGGCAGCGGTGCTAGCCACCGCCGGCCAAGTGCTCAAAACCCAGGCCAATTACAACAACGAGATCGGGGTCCCCAAAACCCTGCTGGAGCTGACGCCGCAGCATGACTACGCCGTGGTGGAGATGGGCATGCGGGGCCGGGGGGAGATTGCCCAACTGAGCCAGATTGCCCAGCCGGACGTGGCGGTAATTACCAACGTGGGGACGGCTCACATTGAGCGGCTGGGGTCGGAGGCGGCGATCGCCCAGGCGAAGTGCGAGCTGCTGGCGGAGATGCCTGTGACCGGCACCGCCGTGCTCAACGCTGACAACCCCCGCTTGATGCATACTGCCGCCGCGGTTTGGCCCGGCAAGGTGCTCACCTATGGGTTGGAGCAGGGGGATATCCAAGGCATCCTCACCGCTGGCGAAATTCTAGTTCAGGGGCAGCGGTTTATCCTGCCGCTGCCGGGTCGCCACAACAGCCTCAATTTTTTAGCAGCCCTCGCGGTTGCCAAAGTTTTGGGGATAGGCTGGGGGCCGCTCCAATCGGGTTTGACGATATCTCTGCCCGGGGGGCGGGCGCAGCGCTATTCGCTGCCCAACGATGTCTTACTGCTGGATGAAACCTACAACGCGGGCGCAGAGTCCATGGTGGCAGCCCTCACGGTTCTAGCTGAGACCCCCGGTCGCCGCCGCATTGCCGTGCTGGGCACCATGAAGGAGCTGGGGGAGCATTCAGTGGCCTTGCATCGGCGGGTCGGGGAGGCGGTCCGCAACCTGGGGGTTGACCGGCTGCTGATTCTGGCGGACCCGGCAGAGCGACAGGCCTTGATTGAAGGAGCCGCTCCCGTCCCCGCTGAGTGGTTCAGCGATCGCGCTGAGCTGGTTGAGCAGCTAGCCGCCCTGATTCAGCCGGGGGACCGAATCTTGTTCAAGGCTTCCCGCGCGGTGGGGCTAGACGTGGCGGTGGAGCAGCTGCGCCAGCGCTGGGACTCGTAATTTCAAACTAAAAGCGCATCACCCTTGGGCAATGCGCCAATAACCAACTTAACAGGAGAAACAAACTTTGAAAGACTTGCCCTGAGCTCCCTAGCTGCCCAGCAGCCGCTTCAGCACCAAACGGTCAGTGGGAGACAGGTCACTGTAGGACTTGGCCGAACGAGCTCGCTCCACCAGGGCCTTGAGGCGATCGCTAGCGTGGTTGCGACCGTGCTCAATGGCGGCTTTGCGGCGCTCCGTCTTGCCAACAAAATCTTGGGTCATCTCCAAGCCATTGAAAATAGCTAGGGAGGCTGCCTCAGCACTGAGAATCGCCCGC
Organism: Cyanobacteria bacterium P01_A01_bin.135; assembly: GCA_039814955.1. GTDB lineage: Bacteria > Cyanobacteriota > Cyanobacteriia > CAKZMO01 > CAKZMO01 > JBCCAG01. Next base: position 2,296 of record JBCCAG010000505.1, on the reverse strand, counting down.
TGCAAATCGGGTAAAACCTGGGGCATGGCCGCAATTTCGGCGGTTTGCTCAACCCCAGCAATGGGCTGCGTCTCGGCGGACGCTGCCGCTGCCGGACCAACCAAGAGAACTCCGACCATCAGAGCGATGACCAGCCCCTGAATCGACTTGAAGAGGGACGCAATTGCGTTCATGTGTGTCTATATGTGTCGTTATATTTCAATTATACGACAAGAATGTTAACAAAGCAAAAGTATTTGTAAAACTGCGCTACCCAGTTCTGCGCTTAGGGCAGTCGCCCTAGGGGGTGAGCCGCTTCAGGGTGAGCTGGTCTGTTTCTGAAAGCGCTTCCAGGGTTTCTGCCGCCTCTACCCGCTCTAACAGCCCCTTCAGCTTTGCTACCGCGCGATCGCGGCCCTGCTCAATAGCGGCGCTGCGAGTGTCGGTTTTGCCAATCTGCCGCTGCGTTTGCTTTAGCCCCTGACGGATGTCCTCAGTAGCGGCTTCCACCACCGCTGCCGCCTGCTCCAGGTCTGGGCCAGGCCCCAGGGCCCGCGTCGCCGGGTTCGCCAGCGCGGCAGGAGGGGCGATCGCTGCAGTTAGCCCCAGCAGCAGGGCCAGCACGAGGGCCGACCAACGACCAGCGCCTAGCCGCTGCAGGCAGCTGACCGACGTCATCAACCTGGCATAAAACCCTTGACAGACCGATAAAATGATTCGTTGCATATGGATGAGGTAACGCCCCAATTCGAGCTTCAAAAGATAACAGAGCAAGGGGTTTTGAACTGGCGCGATGCCAACTACTTTAGAGAAACCCCTCAAATCTATAGGCTCAAAATATACAGCCCGCCGTGGCCGCTACTTCACCCTCAAGGTAGAACTGATGGACGTTGACTCAAAAATGATGCAGCACTGCCTCGCCTTAGCCCAGCGCGCGGCCGGCCAGACCGCCCCTAACCCGATGGTAGGGGCCGTGGTTGTCCAGGGCAGCGAAATCGTAGGAGAGGGGTTCCACCCCGGGGCCGGGCAGCCCCACGCCGAGGTGTTTGCCCTCCAGGCCGCCGGCGATCGCGCTCGGGGGGCTACCGTCTACGTGAGCTTGGAGCCCTGCAACCACCAGGGCCGCACCCCGCCCTGCACAGAAGCTCTGATTGCAGCGCAGGTCCAGCGGGTGGTAATTGGCATGACCGACCCTAACCCGGTGGCCAGCGGCGGCACCGCCCGGCTGGAGGCGGCGGGCATCGACGTGGTCACGGGCGTGGAGGAAGCCGCCTGCCGTCGCCTTAATGAAGCGTTTGTTCATCGGGTCACCCGGGGACGGGCCTTTGGTATCTTGAAGTACGCCATGACCCTAGACGGGAAGATTGCGGCCATTGGCGGCCACAGCGCCTGGGTGACGGGGCCTGAGGCAAGGGCCCAAGTGCACCAGCTCCGCTCCACCTGTGATGCGGTGGTGGTGGGGGGCAACACGGTGCGGCAGGATAACCCCAACCTCACCACCCACGGCGTTACTGCTCACCAGCCGCGCCGTGTCGTCATCAGCCCCAGCCTCAACTTGCCCGAGGAGGCCAACCTGTGGAACACCGACGTCGCCCCCACCCTGGTATTTACTCAAACCGGTGTTCAACCTGACCGGCAGGCCCACCTCAGGCGGCGCGGCGTTGAGGTGATTGAACTAGAGACCCCTTCTCCCGCTGCCGTCACCGCCCATTTAACGGCGCGGGGCTGCTCGACCCTGCTATGGGAATGCGGCGGCACGTTGGCGGCGCGGGCAGTTGCGGACGGCGTCATCCAAAAGGTAATGGCCTTTATCGCCCCGAAGTTGGTGGGCGGCACCGACGCTCCCTCCCCCCTAGCGGATCTGGGCCTGCGCAATATGAACGACGCGCTGCTGCTGAAGGACCTTCAGTGGCAGCGCGCCGGCAATGATTATCTAATTGTGGGATATCTATAGGGGCTAGCTTAAAAGCTATTCCTCAAGATACTGCTTGATGCCTTAAGACCGTTACTACCGCTTAGTCGCCCTCAGGCTCCTCCTCCTCTAGCTCGCCCTCAGGCTGAACTTCGGTCTCTTCAATATCATCATCGTCGCCCGCTTCAATGTCACCTTCAGGGGCGGCGCAAGCGCCCATCACCATCGCAGCACCTAGAAAGAAAGGCAGGACTAGAAAACGTAGTTTCATGAGTATCTCCTTAGAAACAAGACGAAAAATCATGTTCTTAAGCTTTGCAGAGCAGCGCTAGCTCTACGTCCGACCAAAGAACGAATCCCATCCCATCTGAGCTATTCCTGAGGATAGATTGAGAATTCCCTGAG
>JBCCAG010000950.1:0-1544 GCA_039814955.1 Cyanobacteria bacterium P01_A01_bin.135 | reverse complement strand
TACCGCTGGCAGCTTTTGATCAAATGCCCAGACGCTACGGTTACCGCCGCTCGCCTTGACTTGGCTGGCCTGCGATCGCGCTGCCCTGCTACAGTGAGCGTGACGGTAGATGTGGACCCCTTGACCCTCCTGTAGATGCTGACTGCCCTAGCCTTAACCCTAGCCCAAGTTCCCCTGGAGCCTCCCGCTTCTGAAGCGCTCCGGCCATCCGTTGTCCTGCAGCTCTACGTGCGTCAGCTCACCCCCAGCGCCGGCCTTGATTTGCCGCCTCTTGACCAGCGCCCGGCGGTATATGCGGAGCTCAGCCTGGACGGCCAGCAGCGCACCACAGAGGCGATCGCACCCGAGCGCATTGGGGACAGCATTTACCCCAACTGGGGCCTCAGCGCCCGCCGCCCCGCGCCTCAGCTCGCCCCAGGGGACGCCGCTGCCGTGGTAATTCGTGCCTTTGACCGCGATAGCGAGCTGGAGGACATTGTCGATGACAAGGTGCTGCTGGCGGCCCTTGAATTTGACCCCTACACCTGCGAGGCGGTCACCAATGCCGTAGCGCTGACAGGGCGCTGGCAGGACGAAGCCACCTGTGTCCTGCCCATCGATACCCTTGAAGGGGAAACTGGCGAGATGAGCATCGTGCTGGCGGCCCGCTGGACCGGCATAGCTCCTGGCCGGCCGAGCCGTGAAGGGGGTGAAGAGACAGAGGAGCCGCAGCCCTAGTCAGGTTTTGAGCGGGGAAACTGGCCCCGGCGCTTGCGGGCCTCCATTGCCTGCTCCAGCATATTTAATAGCCCCGGCGCTTCCTCTTGCAGCGTCAACAGCAACCGCTCCCCAAACTCCAAATCAGAGGGATCATCTCCGGTTTCCAGCACCGCCAGTAGCCGGGGCATGGCAATTTCATCGATAATTTCCATTAGCCCATCTAGGCAGCGGTTGAACTGCCGCTCGGTCAAGGTGGCGTCTTCTAGGGGGAATTCAATAATGGCCCGAATTTCGCCGTCAGAGGGGTCATACTCCCACTGCAGCATTTTCGTCTCCCAGGAAATGCGCAGCATAGTCTGCAGAATCGCCAGCTTGTGGGGGTGGTGCTGGAGGCCGGTCAGCACCTGGGGGGCAAACAGCTTGAAGAACTCCCCGTCTTCCTCTAGCTGGGCCACAATCAAAAAGTTATCGAGATGGGCCGCATGTCCCTCAATCAGCAGCCGCTGCTCCGCGTGGTCCATGCGGTAGCTCCAAATGCTGTTCTCCAAGTAACTGGCAAGTTCCTCTAAGGTTACGGCCATAATCCTCGCGAGCGCGCCTCAAAAGCGTAAATACTGGGTTCCATTTGGCGATGATCATATCAGGATGCGGGGCTCTCACCTATGGCCTGACTTTAAAGCAGGTGGGAGATCCGTACGCCCTCACACCTGCCTGCCCACTTGGGAAGCGGAGGTCCCTTGGCTACACTGGAGGTAACGTCACTAGCAGGTCACCCCATGACACCCCAGTCCTCCTCGACTATTCTTCGCAAGCCCCTTGTCGTTGGCGGGTTGGGGCTCACTGCG
>JBCCAG010000109.1:0-8489 GCA_039814955.1 Cyanobacteria bacterium P01_A01_bin.135 | reverse complement strand
GGATGTCGGCAAACGCTTCTAGAATTTCGATTCGTTTTGATGAAGGCTGAGAGGAGAGGCTCACGGCGTGTCTAAGGGGAGGAGCTATAGCCTGGAACTCTAGCACATTCAGGTCTTCATGAGAATGAAATAGCCCTGGGCAAGGAAGACCCCCATTAGGGTAATGACCACGGCCATTGTACGAGTTGCCAACAGCAGGCGATTTCCTCCCCCGTTTTCATCAGTATGAGCAATGCCGAGAACGTTGTGAGCCATGACCGAAGCTGTGCCCAAAATTGCGCCATCTGCAGTGGATAAGGAGGCGGCCACAATGGACAGAATGACCATCAAACTGATAGGAGCGGGGGTTACATCTCGCAGCAGATTAAATAGGACGGGGCCATCAGTTGCAACACCCGCCTGTGCCAAGATACTGGGAGTGCCTACGGCGATGAGGGCGTAGGGGACGCCGACGATCAGGGTACCCAAAGAGCCTAGAAGACAGGCCTTCTGAGCGGTTTGAGGATTCTTAGCGGCAAACACACGGGCCATGAAATCAATTGCCACAATATCCCCCAGTCCCAAGGCAAGGAGCGTTGCCCAATTGACAAAAGCCCCAGCGGCGGGGTCGCTGAGCTGCTCTAGTGCAAAAGGCCCCATGCCGCTAGGAATTTCAATACCAAATTGTAGGGCGACAAAGATAAGTAGGGTGAGCGTGCCAGCGGTGGCGATAATGACTTGAACGATGTCAGTGTAGGCGACAGCGAGCAGGCCGCCGCTGATAGTATAGGCCAATACAATAGCGGCGATCGCAATGACGCCGATGCTGTAATTGGTGTTGAGGAAAAAGTTAAAGATATAGCCCCCGGCAACCAGATTTCCTGCTAGAAGAAACGAAAAGCTAAGGACCATGACGATGGAGGCGCTCACTTCTGTCCTTCGGTTGTATCGAACGCGATAGAAGTCTGGCAGAGTCAGCAGCTTCATTTTATTCAGGGGTTTGGCGAAAAAGAGCCCTGTCATCAGTAGGCAAAGGGACAGACCAATCGGCAAAGAAGCTCCAGCCCAAAAGCCAAACTCTGCCGACAAATCCGTATTGCCCAAAGTCGCATTAGCGTCCACGGACTGGGCCATCAACGTGGTGGCGGCGAGAGGCAAGGCGAGCTTTCGCCCAGCGACCAAATAGTTGACGCTGCTCTCTCGAATGGCATCGGTTGCGAGTAGCCCAACGCCAATATTGATTAACAGAAATATAAAGATAGACCAGAATAATAGCAGATCTAGCACAGTTGACAGCTCCTTACTTGTACAGCGGTTTTCATGCTAGTGGAGGGCGGGAAGTGAAGCCGCAGCCACTTCCGAAAATCTGCACCTCATGCCATTGAAAGCTGGCTACAGAGGTTGAGGTGAGACAGCTAAAGTGAGACATTGACGCGCACCACTTTCTGTAGCAATCTGGCGATTGCTATTGATAAACCGATGTAGCCATCGCCACTTCGGTGAGGATAGGGTCTGCTCTACCGCCCGATGGGCGCTACACTTTTCAACGTCACTGACGATAGGCCAGTGGCGTAAAGGGGTACTTCAAAAAATGACATCCATAGTACCTGAAAGGCGATCCAAGACGCGATGGTTTAGACCCAGCAAATTCTTAGTTATGGATTGGACACCCAGCAAATTCTGAAAACCATCCCGCCTAACCAGCCTCACGGCTGCGGTAGCTGCTGCAGCATGTAGTGCCCCTGTGATATCTCACTAGCGCCCGTCCAAAAAATAGCAGGTTACAAGACCGCCGCGCGACGGGTTAGCCCGTATTACATGCAAACTTTGTGAATGTTCAAAGCCTATGAGTTTGCTGTGAGCGCTGAAAAGACCTCAAAATAGCCTTGATGTTCCAAAAGCCACGCTGCCTCTAAATCCAGCCGTAAATAGCGGCTTTATACACAGCCTGGTAGCGATTCTTGGCCCGCAATTTAGTAATGCTGTTGTTGATGTGAAACTTAACCGTGCTTTGGCTGATGTGGAGGGTTTGGGCGATGTCGCGATCGCGGTAGCCTTGACTGAGCAGCGACAAGATCTCCTGCTCCCGGTCTGAGAGGAGAAGCGCTCCGCCGTCGCCATTACTGCTGGGCTGACCATCGCTATCGCTGTAGGGCAAAGAAAGGCTGAACTGCAGCAGGGTCCCCTGGCGATCAGGGGCGATCTGAAGGCTACCTTGGCAACTGGCGACCAAATGGTGAAGCGGGTTGAGATAGCGCATGGCGGCGGTTGGGGACTGCCCCGAATCTGTTACCGCGAGGATTGCTTTGAGGCTGAGGGCCTGGGCTCCATAAGTGAGCTGGCAGTGGTGGCTCTGCAGTTGGGCTAGGCGCTCTCCCGCCCTCAAGACCGCGTAGGTTGTCGAAGCAGTGGTCGGCTGCTCAGTTCCCACCAGGGTAAGCTGTACCGGCGCTAAGATAGCGGCAAGCCACTCCGATAGCGGCCCGTTTAATGGGGGAGAGGCGGCAGTAGGGGAGGTTTGAACCTGAATGGCGCTGCTGAGGCCAACTGCTGCTGCCGTACAGAGCACCTGCAGCACCTCTAGGAATTCGGTGGCCATGGTTTTGCGACTGAAGCTTACCAAAACCCCGATTACTTGACCTCTGGCGGTTAGCGGGTAGCCTGCAAACCCTCTCAGCTGATTAGCGATTGCCCAGTCGCGGTCTTTGACCCAGGCCTCTTGGGTGAGCTGGTTGCTGAGGAAGGGAACCCGGTTCTGGGCAATTTTGCCCACCTTGTAGGCCCCCATGGGCACCCGGGCAAAGTCACCGTCGAGGCGGGTATGCAGCCCTGAGGAGGCAACTAGCCGCAGGGACTTGCGGTCGGCTTCCATCAACCATAAGCGGGCAAAGGCACAATCGAAGTCCTTGATCAGGGCATCTGTAATCGTAGTGGCGATCGCGTTTGGATCCAGGTTGCCGGCAAACCTTTCGACAATCTGGCTGACCTTTTGCAGATCAACGATGAGCTGGGTAGCGTTTATATCTGGCTGCGAAGGACTGGCTTCAGTTTGTGCGGGCATGGCAATCAATGGTTGAAGGCCTGCTCTCCTATAGTTGACGGGAAATGACTGCATGCCGCTGTAGCCTCAGGTACGGTTACGGCGGCCCAACCATAAATTGACTAGCCTGATTCGAGTAGGGTAACCAATAGGTCGACAGGAATAGCTCAACGAGACAGAAAGCCCCAGCTAGCCGCCAGCAGCCTCAATGGCGAGACTATGGAGGGCTTTACCAATCATTTCGATGTTTGACTCGCAGCCGGTTAGGTTGTGGCGCTCCATCAAATAGCTTGGATTATTGTAGGCTAGCCAGGCTTGACCATCTTCATCCTGCCAAACGAGCATCTTTTGCGGTAGGTCGATGGCGACGGTGCGGCTACATTGCATTAAGGGAGTTCCCGCGTTAGGGTTACCGAAGATGAGCACTTGGGTGGGGGCGAGGTCTTTGCCCACAGAGGCGGCGTTTTCGGCATGGTCGATGCGTGTGAAGAGGTTCAATGGCCGCTCTTCGAGTAAGGCTTCGATGCGATCGCCGGTTTCAGCAACGCTAAATTGACTAGGCATATAGACCAGACCAGCCTCCTCGTCGGGGAGGGCGGCGCTGCTGGGGGCTAGCCAACCCGGCAGCAGGCTGAGGCAGGCAATGGCGATGGCGATCAGGATGGGCGGGAGACGTTTCATCGATTGGGTCAAGTAGAGCGAGTTAAGTGGGTGTAGAGTCGCGGTCATTATAGCCATAGGGCGCTAAAAGCGCTTGGGTTTAGCTTAAGCTATACAAAGGCCATAACCCCTATGGCAGCCGGGAACATCCTGCTTCTATAAGGGTGGCGCTCAACTGCTGATACCATACTCGATCACCGCCATGATATTTCCAGGATCCGCCGTTCGGGTGACGAACATCGACGATATCTATTACGGTTTCCAAGGGCTTGTTCAGCGGGTTTCTGACGGAAACGCCGCCGTCCTGTTTGAAGGGGGGAACTGGGACAAGCTGGTCACCTTTAAGCTGTCGGAATTAGAGCCGGTGGACGCCACGGCAGGGCGCAGGTAGTGATTGAAACGTGACGGGGACTGGGAGGGACTAGGGCGTGCATCTCCCCGTTTCTGCTTAACCCATTGCCCGCTGATAAATGCGCTCGTACTGCTGGGCCGATTTATCCCAGCCAAAATCTACCGCCATGCCCCGCTGCTGCAGCGATCGCCAGTCGGCTTTGTAGCGGTAGCCCTCCCAGGCCCGCACCATGCAGGTGTAGAGATCGAGAGGTTCGTAGCGATCAAAGCTGTAGCCAGTGCCGGTTTGATTCATCGGGTCGTGGTGCTGCACCGTGTCGACCAGACCCCCGGTGCGCCGCACAATGGGGACGCAGCCGTAGCGCAGGGCAATCATCTGGCTGATGCCGCAGGGCTCAAACCGCGACGGCATTAGAAAAGCGTCTGACCCAGCGTAAATGCGGCGGGAAAGCCCATCGTTGTAGAGCAAATAGGCCGACATGCGGCCGGGATAGCGGGAGGCAATCTGCCAGAGCTGGGTCTCGTAGTAGCGCTCCCCCGTCCCTAATACGATGAACTGAGCGTTGGAATAGGCCAAAAACCGCTCCATCATCTGCAAAATTAGATCTAGCCCTTTTTGCTCCACCAAGCGGGACACCATGCCAATTAAGAAGGCTTCTGAATTGACTGCTAGGCCCACTTCTTGTTGAATCGCCGCTTTATTTTTGCGCCGCTTATCCAAGTCGCTGGCGCTAAAATTGGCCGCCAGCTGCTTGTCGGTTTGAGGATCGAACGACTCTAGATCGATCCCATTGACGATGCCTACCAGCTTGTCGCTGATGAAGGAGAGCAGCCCTTCTAGCTCCTCACCGTAGGTCTCAGTTTGAATTTGCTGGGCATAGGTGGGGGATACGGTATTGACCACATCTGCATACTGGACCGCAGCAGCCATGGTGTTGTGTCCCTGCATGTACCAGGGGCACCAGGTCATCTGCTCTAACCGCCACCGCCAGGGCCCCTGGTAAGCCAGGTTATGAATCGTGAACACCGTGGAGATATCTGGCGTCTGGTGCATCCACACGGGAATCATGCCTGTATGCCAGTCGTGGCAGTGGATGATCTGCGGCTTCCAAAAGTTCCAGGCAAACTCCGCCGCCCCGTTGGCAAACAGGGTAAAGCGCCAATCTTCATCTTCGCCGCCGTACACTTGCCGATTAGCAAAGGCGGTATGGCCAAATAGATAGACGGGGATGGTAGAGCCCGGCAAGGTTATCTGATGGACCGCAAAAGACTCAAACATGGCCTCGCCGGTCCAAACCGCCGCCTCCGGAATCTCAACTTTGTCCGAGAGAAAGCCGTAGTAGGGCATGAAAATGCGAACATCGTGCCCCAGTTTTTGAAGAACCTTGGGGAGCGACCCGACAACATCCCCCATCCCCCCGATTTTCGCGAGTGGTGCGGCTTCGGCTGCGACAAATAAAATGCGCATGCTCTATTATCTATCCCCTCAAACTTGGTATGTCGCAGCTTTCGCGTTAGCGGGGAGGGAGGCTGAGACGCACCGCATCTTGCTCTTCCAGTCTGCCCTCACGCGAATTAAAGATTACTATACGTCAAGTCTAGTGGGCTCTGGCCTCCGTGCATAGTCGTGCCGTCAGATTTCAAAAAGACGTCATCCGGCTGGTAGAGGCACGGCACAGCGCTAATCGGCTAAGTTGTGTTACCTTTCGGTATCGCTGCAGATTTCTATCATGATCCAGTCGGCCTATTTGATTTTCAACCCAGTTGCCGGTCAGGGAAATTCTGAGCGCGAGCTAGCGATGATTCGGTCGGCGCTAGAGGCTGAAATTGAGCTCAGCATCCATGAAACGACTGAGGAGGTGGGAGCGGACCAGCTGGCTCACCGCGCCATAGAAGCCGGTGCAGAGGCCATTTTGGTATCGGGTGGGGATGGGACAATTTCGGCTGCGGCCAATGCCTTGATTAATAGCGAGATTCCCCTGGGGATTATCTCTCGAGGGACGGCCAATGCCTTTGCCAATGCGCTGGGGTTACCCGACAATATTCCGCAGGCCTGCCAGACGATTCTTCAAGGTAAGACAAAGCGTATTGATGTGGCCACCTGCAACGATCGGCCCATGGTGCTGCTGGCGGGCATAGGGTTTGAGGCGAAGGCAATTGAGAATGCCAACCGCGGGATGAAAAACCGCTTAGGCCGGCTGGCCTACGTGTTTTCTAGCTTTCGCGAGCTGAGGAATTTGGAGACCTTTAAGGCCACTATTGAAACCCCCGATAAGCTGATTGAGCTGGATGCCAGCGCCATCACCGTCGCTAACGCAGCTCCGCCGACGTCGATTTTAGCCCAGGGACCAGCTGGGGTAATTGCGGACGATGGCGAGCTGGATTTGACGGTGGCAACGGCGAGTAGCACCACGACTGCGCTGTCTGTTGGATTTCGGCTGCTGCGTTCGGCCATCAACAACGACGCGGTGACGGATCGGGATGACATCGGCTTTTTGCGATCGCCTCAGATCACCATTACAACTGAGCCTGAGCAGAAAATCGTCCTAGATGGCGAGATTATCGGCACGACGCCCGTGAAGATTACCTGCATTCCGCTGGGGCTGACCCTATTCGTCTCTGAGGAGTTGGTCGACGACCCAGAGGACACCGTTGAGCAAATGGCCAACGCTAAGGTGAAGCAGCGCGACTAGGCTTTGGCTCAACAGCAGGGGGTAGGAGCGGCACCAAGAAACGCTACCCTAGGTTAGGAAATATTTTCTATTACTTATGCTTACCGTTGCGCTGCCGAAGGGGGCCCTGCTGAAAGATAGCATTGCGCTATTTCAGCAAATTGGCCTGGATTTTAGCGTATTGCTAGACAAGGCCAACCGCCAGCTTGAAGTTTGGGACCCTACCCATACTGCGCGGGCACTATTGGTACGTAACTCAGATGTGCCAGTGTATGTAGAATATGGCCAAGCCCAGCTTGGCATCGTGGGGTACGACGTGCTGCGGGAGAAGCAGCCTTCGGTGGCCCACCTTGTGGATTTGGGATTTGGCTATTGCCGCATGTGCGTTGCCGTTAAGGGAGACAGCCCCTACCGTCGTACCCTAGATTTGCTGCCCCACAGCCGCATTGCCTCCAAATTTGTCAATTGCGCCCGGGAATACTTCGAGCGGCTTGATCTGCCAGTAGAGGTGGTACCTCTCCATGGGTCAGTCGAGCTCGGTCCCATCACCGGCATGTCCGAGGCGATTGTTGACCTGGTGGCCACCGGAACAACCCTGCGGGAGAATAACCTGATTGAAATCGACCAGCTATTTGAGAGCACCGCTCGCCTGATTGCAAATCCTGTTAGCTACCGGCTCGATCAAGCCGGGATGCAGCAGGCGATCGCCCGTATCCGTGCCCAGGTGCCGGTGGCGGCCAACTCCGCGTAGTTTTGGCTTATCTTTTGCCTATACTGAAGCATATTGCTCAAATTACTCAGTGCGTCCAGGTAAGCATGCCAAGAAAACCCAGTGAATACGCCGTTCACTTATTTATGGAAGGAGGGCACCGGGAGGAGGTGCGCTTCAACGAAATTCAGGAATTTCAAAAATGGTACGGCAGCGAGTTCGTCAATAAGGCCAAGTCAGACGACTTTATTACGGTTCCTCTCAAGACGATTCAGGGGGAGCATATGGTAGTGCGCCCCTCCCGGGTGATCGCGATTCGCATCGAGCCAATCTTTTCCTCAAGCGTCGAGCGTTTCTAGATAGTTTTAACGAATAGCAGGCGGCTGCAGGGCCGCTACCCTCTCAGCGTCCGTGGTTTAGGCTGAAATTACGATAGGCTGCCGGGCGATCGCCGAGCGGCGGGCCGCGTCCGCAACCCTCAGCGCGTACAGGCTCTGCTGCACCGTCACGTAGCAATCGCCGCTGGGTTCCTGCAGGCTATCTAGCACTGCCGCTGTATCCCGGACAAACAGCCCCCGGCGGCTTCCCACCCTCAACTCTCGGGAAGTGCCATTGGCTAACAGCAACTCGCCAGCGCCACTCCCTACCCGCAGTCGCCCCTGGCTCCCTTGCACCTCAAACTGCCGTTGGCCATCCCACAGGGCCTGGCCCTTGCCATAGACCACCTCAGCCAAAAGGCCGCTGGTAAAGCGAAGCTGCGCCGTACACAGAACCGTACCAAAGTACTCTTGACCATCTGAAAGTGGTTCTCCCGCATCAGACCAAACCTGCTGACTGCAGAATACTCGCTTGACTGGACCAAATAGATCGATGAGCCGATGAACTCGAGACAGCGCCCCTATCAAGGGAAAGCCGAACTGCGTAAGGGAATAGCTCCATCGCTGGGGAGCTGGCTGCTGCGGGGCGGTGCTGACGTAGCGGACGTAAAAGGGCTTCCCCACCTCCGGCAAGGCCTCCCGAATCGTTTGGTGAATGCCGCTCAGCAGCTCAATGTGCTCGACATGCAGAAACGTCCCCT
>JBCCAG010000030.1:0-14235 GCA_039814955.1 Cyanobacteria bacterium P01_A01_bin.135 | reverse complement strand
TTTGGATTTTCTCAAGACTTGAAAGAATCGAAGTGGTTGAATCTCAACACGCCTAGCTGGAAAGAATCTCATGCCCAAAGTTTCGGTTATTATTCCTGCTTATAATGCGATGGCTTACTTAGAGGCTACTCTAAGTAGTGTTCTGCAGCAAACCTTTGAAGATTTTGAGGTTCTCATGATCGACGATGGCAGCAGCGATCACATCAGGGAATGGGCACTAGGACTTGAAGATAGCCGGGTTAAATTGATCTGTCAAAAGAATCAGAAAGTGGCTAGGGCGAGGAACAACGGTATTTCTCAGGCTGTAGGAGAATACATCGCCTTCCTAGACTCAGACGATCTTTGGGAGAAGACCAAGCTTGAAAAGCAGGTCAAGTACCTAGATGCTCACGCAGAGGTTGGCTTAGTCAGCACCAAGGTGAAAATTGTTGACCAAGCAGGCAACCATATTCGAAATTTCTTAGTTCCCACAAAGGAGAGAATTTCCTTGGGTGAGCTGCTGAGCTACAACTATATGCTGTGTGGCAGCACGCCCTTAGTTCGGCAAAGCTGCTTTAAAAAAGTAGGCTTATTTGACACAAACCTGAATGTTGCAGAAGACTGGGATCTATGGATTAGAATTGCCTTCCACTACTCTATTGCTGTAGTCCTCGAGTATCTCGTCTCATACCGGCAACATCCTCGAAACTCCTCCAAGAATATTAGAGCAATGGTCAATGAGATAGAGCAGATTGCTGAGAAAAACCGAGGCTTAGTTTCTCCCAGCTTACATTCTGTACTCAACGAAAGAGTTGCGACGGCAAAGCTAAACGCCTCTTGGGGAATTATGGAAGAAGGTCGGTACCTAGAGGCTCTATCTTTTTCCATGGGGGCTTTCACGAGAGACCCTAAAGTTGCATTATCCTGGTCTTTTATCAGACTACAGTTTTTCACGCTTTCTAGAATTGCTACTGGCGGCAGACACTATAGCGTCACTCAGCGGCTTTCCCCAAAAAGACCATCAATTCGTTGATCTAATTTCTTGCTGCCTCAGTATTTTATGAGATGGGCTAAATTAATTGATGTACTGTCAAACTTGAATTAGAAAATTAGTGGCGGCGTGCAAAATAAAACAGTTTATTCAAAATAAATAACAAAAAAATTGCAGTTGTTAGGCCGAGTGACCCAATATGAAATTTAACGTCATCGTCAGTTCTCCAATTTGGAGCCTCAACGGAGTCAATGTTTTCTCTGCAAACTTGGTTCGGGAACTGCAGCACCGGGGAATTCCATCTGAGATCTTACTGACGCAGCCCCACCTTCCGGATCCAAAGCCAATGAGTGTTCCTGCAGATATCCCAGTAAATCGACTTCCCGTCAAGAATGAAGATGTCTATGGCGTTCGCTGGGCGGCACTCATCCGCTACCTTGAGGAGCGCGCCCCCTGTATATACATTCCAAACCACGATATCGAGCATTCCGCCATCTGTCCGGCCCTCGATAATCAGGTGGCCGTGGTCGGGGTCGTTCATAGCGATGACCCCCAGCACTATGAGCACGTTGGCCGGCTGGGAAGCGCCTGGAATCACATTGTCACCGTCAGTAAAACGGTCGCAAACGAAACCCTAGCTAAAAACCCCGCGCTAGCAGATCGATTGACCGTTGTTCCAATCGGGGTACGAATTCCCCTTGAACCGCCTGCTGTCCCATCAGATTCAGTCCGGCCCCTCAAGCTTCTATACGCCGGGGTATTTAAGCAGCAGCAAAAGCGTATTCTAGACCTACCTAAAATCGTCCAGCGGCTTGCTGGCGAAGGCATTCCGGTAACGCTAACCATCGCCGGCGGCGGGCCAGATGAAGCGGATCTGGTGGCCGCGGCCGAACCGCTGGTGCAGCAAGGCCTAATCAAGTTTATCGGCATTGTTCCCCACGACGAGATGCCATCACTCCTGCAAGACCACGACGTATTTCTGATGACGTCTGCCTATGAGGGCATGCCCAATGCCCTGCTTGAAGCCATGGGCCAAGGATGTATCCCCGTCGTCACGGATATTGACAGCGGTATTCCGGAGGTGGTGACGGATGGGGAGAGCGGTTTTCTGGTTCCCGTCGGCGACATTGAGCAGTTCGCTGAGCGGATTACGCAACTGCAGCGCCACCCTGACCTTCGGCAGCAGCTAGCCTCCTGCGCGTATAGCGCCGTCAGTCAAGGGCCCTATAGCATTCGCGCCATGGCGGATAGCTACCTGCAGGTGTTTGAGCAAGCGCTAGCGGCGGCGGCGCAGGGAAAATTTCAACGGCCCGCTGGCGGTAAAGTCATTCCCCCACCCCATATGCGGCCCATATGGCGGCACTACCTACCACTGCCAATCTACGAGGCGGCGCGACTTTCTAGGCGTACCCTCCGCGCCATGGCTAGATAGCGGCTCAGAATGCCCCTGGAAAGGGCTGCTGTTCTGCACAGAAAGAATCAAAAGGCTTGGCTACTAAACCAAACCATTTTGGGAGCGGGGTTTCCTCCCCAACCTAGACGAGGTTTAGCTTAGCTACTAATTTAAACGAGACTTGGCTATGGACGTCGCTTTCTTAGTAAATGAATTTCCCTCCCTCTCTGAGACATTTGTTCTCAATCAGATTGTAGGGCTGGTGAGGGCAGGGCATCGGGTGCATATCTACGCCAGAAATGCCCAAAGCACCCATAAGGTTCATCCCCTAGTCGAAAAATACGGCTTGGCAGCGCAAACTTTTTATCAGCCCTATCTGCCAGCAAACTATCTCATCCGCTATCTCAAAGCTCTCTGGCTAATCCTTCGGTGGTTCTTCGCTGCTCCCAAGGCTGTTTTTGGAGCCTTGAATATGCGTCAATATGGGCGGCATGCTTCCTCCCTACGACTTTTGTACCGCAGTATTACCCACATCAAAAACGGGCAGCCTAGCTATGACGCCGTCGTATGTCATTTTGGCCCGATGGGCCTGGTGGCTGCAGATTTGGAATCTATCGGTGTTCTGTCTGGCAAGCTTTACGTCGTGTTCCACGGCCTAGACCTCAGTGCCCATCTGCTAGAGGCCGGAAAAGACGTGTACAATCCCCTATTTCAGCAGGCTCACCGGCTCTTACCCATCAGTCACTTTTGGCAGCGGCGACTCGTAGCGCTAGGCGCAGAAGCCTGCCAGATTCAGGTACACCACATGGGAATTGATGTAGAGCGCTTCCGCTTTAAGCCAAGAGCCTTCCCTGAAGATGGCCACGTCCGCATTATCAGCATCGCTCGACTGGTGGAGAAAAAGGGAATTGAGTACGGGATTCGTTCGCTACCGCCTGTGGTGGCCCGGTACCCTCACCTGAGCTATAGCATCGTCGGCGATGGGCCCCTCATGGATGAGCTGCGAGCCCTGGTTCAGGAACTCAAGCTCGAAAAGCGAGTCAACTTACTGGGGTGGCAGCAGCAAGATGACGTAGTTGACCTGCTGCAGGAGGCGCATCTAATGCTGGCTCCCAGCGTCGTCAGCAGCGATGGCGACATGGAGGGGATTCCAGTGGTATTGATGGAGGCCATGGCGATGGGCCTGCCAGTTGTCAGTACCCAGCACAGCGGCATTCCTGAGTTGGCCACAAACGGGACTTCCGGTTTGTTAGTGCCGGAGCGAAATGTGGAGGCACTATCCCAGGCGATTCTGCAGATGCTGCAGCAGAGCGATCGCTGGGAAGCCATGGGCCAAGCGGGCCGGCAGCGAGTAGAAGCAGATTTTAACAGCGATAAGCAAAACCGTAAGCTGATTGACCTACTCCAGTCCTAGCAAACCTAAGTAGAAAGCCATAAATAAACGACGCGAACAGGGAGGGCGCCCCCCAATACCGTTTACTTGTGGCTGGCCACTGACTACCAAAAGAGGGTAATTCTAAAGCCATGGCACATAACCTAACGAGAGATCCCCTAGTCTCCATATTAATCAATAATTATAACTATGGAAAATTTGTTGGCGACGCAATTTCTAGTGCGCTAAATCAAACCTATCCAAATATTGAAGTGGTAGTAGTAGATGATGGATCAACTGATTGCTCCCGTAAGATAATTGAGCAGTATGGCGATCGCATTGTTACCGTCTTCAAGGACAACGGCGGACAACCCTCAGCTTTTAATGCTGGCTTTGCCAATAGCACGGGCGACATCATCTGCTTTCTAGACTCCGACGATGTGTTCGAGACTCATAAGATAGCAGAGATAGTTAATGTCTTTGAAAAAAATATCGATATTGGCTACTGTTTCCATGCCTATTACGATGTAGAGCACGCCTCCAGAAAAATTCTTGGCCGCAACCCGGTTGAGCAGGAAACCAGGTTAATTGACTTCAGGGAGCAAATCAGGCGCGGGAAGAACCCAACCTTTGCCCCATCGACGTCTAGCCTCTGTTTCTCAAGGCAGTTGCTCACAAAGATCTTGCCAATGTCGGAAGAAATCAGCTTTTCTTTTGACAATTTTCTCAAGTACAGCGCAATACTGCTTGAAAAAGGATTCTATTTAGACGAAGAGCTGACCAAGCTACGAATACATGAGAATAACTTCTACAGCAGGAAGCCTCAAAAGTCCATGGTCCGCTCAAAAACTAATCTTTTAACCGCCTATCTATTTGCCGATAGATTTCCAGAGGCCAGGGAATTTGCGCGAAGAACCTTTTCGGTGGGGCTGGCCGAGTATCGATATACCCATAGTAAAGACGAGGAGTGCGAGAAAATCATTGCCCGCTTCTTTAAGCATCTTTCTTTCTCAGAAAAGCAATACGTGCTTTTACGGACAGCATACCGGATGTTGCGCATGCGACTCAAAGAGGCCAATCCTTAAATTAGTTTGGCTTTATGCGCATTGCCCTAGCTTTGGCCAGACAGTTTTTCTAAACCTATGAAGATTCTGCTTACTATTCATGAGGCCTTTTTGCCTGACTCTGGCTCGGCTGGCAGCACTTTCCGCCTTGGAGAGGCCTACCGTCGCCTTGGCCATGACGTCACCTTTTTTTCCTTAGACGACATGCCGAAGCTGCAGCGGCAGGCCAAGCGGTTTGTCTTTCCTGAATTTGTCGCAGCCCGTGTGGCCAGTCTCCAGGGGCGTGGCGCCATTGATGTGGTCGATAGCGCGCCTGGTGATAACTGGCTCTGCGGCCTCACCCAGCAGCTGAGCTGCAGATTCCCTCAGCAGCGGCAGCGGCCCGCGATTATTACCAGAAGTCACGGTCTGCAGCATTTAGAGCACCTGTGGTCTTTAGAAGAAGCGCGCCAGGGTCGCCTGCATCTGAGCTGGTTCTATTCGCTCTATCGCGGCGGCTACCTGCTGTGGGAGGTGGCCAACTCCCTACGCTACGCCGATCGGGCCTTTTTTCTCAATCAGAAAGAGGCCGACTATGCCTGCGCGCATCTGCAGGTACGGCCAGAGCGGATTCGCATCTTTCCCAACGGGATCCCAGAAGGATTCGTGGGGCTGCCGCTTTCCCCTCTACCTCCGCCAGATGCCCCCGTTCGCATCGCGCAAATTGGCACCTACATCCAGCGCAAGGGGATCGAGTACAGCGTCCCGGCCCTCAAAACTATCCTGAAGCATTACCCCCAAGTTGAATTGAGTTTTGTGGGCACTGGGTTTTCAGAGCTCGACGCTCCCGAGGAACTGGTCTACCAAGATTTTGAGCCCGCTTTTCATCACCGTATCAAGGTCATCCCGCGCTATGCCCACGATGCGCTGCCAGCACTGCTCCAGGGGCATCAAATCACAGTCTTTCCTAGCCTTTCGGAGGGGTTTGGTAAGGCGTTAGTAGAGGCAATGGCCTGCGGACTCGCCCCAATCACCACCGATGCCGATGGCCCGATGGAAATTGTCCAGCCCAATCACGATGCCATCGTGGTCCCCCGCCGTGATAGCGCTGCGCTTCAAACCGCCATTGAGGCGCTACTCACGAGCCGGGAGCGCCTAGCGACCCTGCGACAAAACGCCTACAGCACAGCTCAGCGCTATAGCTGGGAGGCGATCGCCAAGGCCCGGTTAGCCGAGTACGAATCTGTTTTGCAGTGCCGATAGCCGCTTGAAAAATCCTGCGCCAGCTGTCAATGCCCTTAGCCCATATGTCTTCCACACCCAAACAGGTCGCCAATCGATCAAACCAGTCGGCCTGGGTGGCGATCTGGGGCTATGGGATCGTCATGAGCTTGCTGTTAGTGGCGGGACTAGGAACCCCAGCGGCGATCGCGTTTCCGGTCGGTTCACTGGCCCTTGGCCTATTCCTGTATTACCGAGCGCCTTACCTCTACATCGGCTACGCCTGGTGGATGGTGTTCCTGGGTAACCTGATTCGCCGGCTGATCGACTACCGCGCTGGGTACCTCACCTTTGGCCCTTGGGGATTGACCACCAATTTAGTGGCCTGCATCTCTTTAATTACGGCGGTTACCTACCTGCCCAGCAGCCACCGCAAAGGGCTCCTGACATTTGTGATTCCCCTGTGCAGCGTTGGCTACGCATTTTGCATCGGATTCAACCAAAATGCCCTCAACGGCGTGGTCAACGGCACCCTTGCCTGGGTCTGTCCGGTTGCCTTCGGCCTGCATATCTTCCTACACTGGCGAGATTATCCTCAGCTCAAACAGGTCTTTCTCAAGACATTTTTGTGGGGGGTTTTAGTGATGGGCATCTACGGCGTCATCCAGTACGTATTTGCCCCACCCTGGGAAGTCTTCTGGCTAGACAATACCCAAATTGCTTCGTTTGGCAGCCCTGAACCCTTCGGAATTCGCGTCGCTAGCACGGCAGGAGCCCCCCAAACCTTCGCCACCCTAATGCTGAGCGGCCTGATTCTTGTCTTTTGTGAGGCCACCAATCCAGTCAGCTACTTAGCATCGGGTTTTGGCTACATCTCATTCATCCTCACCTTTGCCCGGGCCGTTTGGCTGAGCGCCGCCATCAGCATTCCGCTGTTTCTGCTGTCCCTCAAGCCCAGCTACCAGATCCGCATGATTATCGTCGGCGTTGTCCTGTTTGTCATTGTGGCGACCACGCTGCTCTCTTGGGAGCCGGTGTACGAAAAGTTTTACGAGCGGTTTGAATCCTTCTTTGATTTAAGGAATGACCAAAGCTTTAACGATCGCTCCGCGGGCTATGAGGTCCTTTGGGGAGCAGCCCTGGTGGAATTTCTGGGCAGGGGGATAGGCTTTTCTACGACAGACATCAGCGCCAGCATCGGGGCCAACGATGGCTCCATCTTTCCGCTTATTTTCAACTTTGGCTGGTTTGGGCTCCTCGGCTATCTCGGGGGTTTTTTGGTGATGCTTCTCAAGCTTCTCAGCATCCCCGATGCCCGCAGCGATATTTTCATTGGGGCCTGCCGCATGGTGGTGCTCTGCGTACTTGTGCAAGCGGGGCTCAACTCGATATTCGACAGCTCATCCGGCATGGTGATGTGGGGATTTATGGCCATGGGGTTAGCGGGTCATAAATACTACCTGGCGCAACGCTCCGCCAAAGAAGTCTCAGGTGCAAAGGCTCAAATTCAGCCCTATCCGTCCCCCATCCAATGACGTTTTTCTAAAGTAACTATGCACCTCTGTATCGTCACCCACAGCTTTGCCAAAGGCAGCGGGCAGGGCCGCGTCAACTACGAAGTTGTGCAGCAGGCTCTACTTCAGGGCTACCGGCTCACCCTAGTGGGCAGTGATATTGACAGTGAAGTAGCGCAGCATCCCCAGGTGAGTTGGGTACCGATTCGCGTTAGCGGATGGCCCACCGAACTGCTCAAAAATATAATTTTTTCAGCCAAGGCAACCCGTTGGCTGCAGCGCCACCGCGACCATTTTGACCTGCTGAAGATCAATGGCGCTATCGCCGCATCGGCGGCTGATGTGAACGCCGTCCATTTTGTCCACAGCGCCTGGCTGCGATCGCCCGCCCACACCTTCCGGGTCCGCAGAGATCTCTACGGCCTGTACCAATGGCTGTACACCGCCGTCAATGCCCAGTGGGAAAGGCAGGCATTTCAGCGGGCCGAGACCGTTGTTGCGGTATCGCAAAAGATTGCTGAGGAATTGGTAGGCATTGGGGTACCCAGTCAGAAAATCAAGGTCATCCTCAACGGTGTGGACCCAGAAGAATTCTCGCCGGGTCCAATCAGCCGCAGCGCCCTCGACCTCCCGGAAGACGTGCCGCTAGCCTTCTTTGCCGGGGATATTCAAACCTCCCGCAAGAACCTCGACACGATTTTGCAGGCGCTCGCCCATGTCCCAAACCTGCATCTGGCGATCGCCGGACGCATTGACAATAGCCCCTACCCCCAGATGGCTGCTGATTTAGGGATCGCTAATCGAGCTCACTTTCTGGACTACCGCCGCGACATCGCAGACCTGATGAAGGCCGTGGATTTTTTTGTGTTTCCCTCCCGTTACGAGGCCTGCACCCTGGTACTGCTCGAGGCGATGGCATCGGGGCTACCCGTGATTACCGCGGCCACGGCAGGCGGTGCAGAACTCGTCTCCCGGGAAAGTGGCATCGTCCTCAGCGATCCCAATGATGTCAGCGCGCTATCACAGGCCATGGCAGCGCTGACGGAACATCAGGCGGGGCGATCGCAGATGGGCGAGGCGGCGCGGGCGATCGCCGTGGCGCATAGCTGGAGTCATATGGCCAAGACCTATCTGGACCAACTCAATGTCAGCTAACCGTGGTGAATTGGTAGACGATCTACGGTATTGGCTGGCGCCGCCTTATCTTCTCCGCAGTCAGCTGCACATTCTCAAGGCGCGAGGGGAGTATCAGCGCGCCCGCCGCGAGAACCCAGAGCACCTATTCAGGATTTTTGACCAATACCGATGTCTATATATCCACATTCCTAAAGCGGGGGGTGTCTCCATCTACAACAGCTTGTTTGCAGAGGCGATAGGCAAAGAACATGTCAAGTCCGTTGGTCACTATTCTATTCGAGATTACCAGCTGATCTTTGGATCAAAGACGGTTCAAGATTACTTTACCTTTTCTATCGTCCGTAACCCCTGGGCCAGAGTGCTGTCGGCCTATAAGTTTCTGCGGCGGGGTGGATTTCACAAATGGGATGCGATCTGGGCGGAGAAGCATCTATCTAAGTTTAACTCGTTCGATGATTTTGTGATTCGCTGGCTAACGCCTCACAGCGCTTGCCGGGCCATGCATTTTATACCACAGCACAACTTTTTAGTTTCTTGCTCTGGGCAGCTCAAGATTGATTTTATTGGCAAGCTTGAGACAATCGAGGCAGACTTTGACGCTATTCGAAAAACGCTTAACATCGACTGCAGGATTAGACATTTAAACAGAAGCAAGCCAACCAGCGATCGCCGAGGCTATCGGCGAAGCTACACGGCTCAATCACAACGAATTGTTGAACAAGTTTATCAAAAAGATATTGAGGTATTCGGCTATGAATTCTAACCCCGGCTCAACCAAGAATCTGATCTTCCTCACCGCAACAATTACCCCAAAACCCGGCGTTCCCAACCTGAAGCGCACGGACCCTGAGCAGCGTTTGCAGGACTACGCCAAGGCGTTTAGCTTTTACCTCGATCAGGTTGGTACCTGCTGCGACGGCATCGTCTTTGTGGAGAACTCCAACTCAGACGTCTCGCTACTGCGCAATCTCGCTGAAGAGAAGGGGTTAGTGGATCAAGTTGAGTTCATTGTGTTTCAGGGACTCGATTACCCTGTCCATTATGATCGCGGCTATGGCGAATTTCGGCTGCTGGACTACGGCATGTCAGCATCCGAATTGATTAAGCAGTTTCCAGACTGTCGCACTGTTATCTGGAAGGTTACCGGGCGCTACATTGTTCGCAATCTTTGCCAAGCAATCTCCTCACAGCCGCAATCATTTGATCTGTACTGCAACTGCCGCAATTATCCAAAGCATTGGGTAGACACCTACTTTATGGCCTGGACGCCCGAAGGCTATGAAACTTGTTTTCGAGACGTCTACCATCGCTTAAAAACCAACGTTCCCGGCATTCCCAGCGGTATTGCCGCCGAGGAGCTGTTTCGCAGCTGGGTCGAGCAGCGGTTTATCAAAGAGAATGCCAAAGTCGTCAAGCGTTTTCGAGTAACGCCAGCAATTGAAGGAACGCGGGGGGCGGACAACAGAGGTTACGCAACAGATAACGCCTGGAAATTTCAGCTTAGGGCCGGCATAGCTAAGCTACTGCCATGGGTCTGGATTTAATTTCTTCGCACCATAAGCCACTTCTCGGTAAAGCGTCGTAAACGTAGCTGTCAGGGAGAGCGCTCCCGCAATAGCTTAGGCTGTAGTGGAGAGTTACTACCGCTTCCTGCCGCACCATGGCTATACGACACCTTACACAACCCGCTCGCAAGACCCTCGCCGTGGCGATCGCCATCACTATTGCCCTAGCGGCTCAGCTTGTCTGCAGCCAGCCCGCGATCGCCCTGGGTGGCCCGCAGCCCGCCTTGAATGAACCCGCCCCCAGCTTCACCCTGCCCACAAACACGGGAGACGGCACGGTATCTCTGGCGGATTATCGCGGTCAGTGGACCGTGGTGTACTTTTATCCCAAGGACTTTACCCCCGGCTGCACCCTGGAGGCGAGGCGGTTTCAGCGGGATTTACCCGAGTATCTTGACCGCGACACCCGCATCGTTGGCATCAGCGCCGATGACGTCAACTCCCACCGCGAATTTTGCGATTCAGAGGGATTGACCTTTCCCCTACTGGCGGATACTGACGGCGCTGTTAGCAAGGCGTACGGCTCCTGGCTGGGCATCAATTCCTTGCGCCACACCTACATCGTTGATCCAGACGGCGTCCTGCGGGCCATATTTCTAGGGGTCAACCCTGCAGCCCACAGCCGCGAGGTGCTAGCCAAGCTCGATAAGCTGCAGCAGATCTAGGGCTATCCCAGACCATAAGGCTCGACGAATTTGGGGCGATCGCGCTGAGTCTGTACTAAAGCGGACTCAAAAGCTCCCCAATCCTCCTGGTCGATGGCGTCAATCATCTGGTCTAAGTGCTGGCGGTAGTGGTGCAGCGATCGCAGTAGGTTTGGGTGATTGTGCTTTGCCATCATCAACCCCAGCTCGGGGTTGCCGCCCCCAACACGGGAGGTATCGCGAAAGCCTGAACTAGCGAAGGCCTGTGCCAGCCCTTGAACCTCAGGGCTAGCGCTACCGCAGGCGGAGATCAGGCTGGCGCTGACCACCACCGGCAAATGAGAAATCCAGGCAACGGCCTGATCGTGGCTGGCGGGGTCGCATCGGTAGAGGTCGCTACCCAAGGTATGCACCAGTTGGGTAACCCGGTCCACCGCCGCCGGGGGCGTCTGCGCGATGGGGGTAAGCACGTAGGGACGACCCGCGAACAGCCGGGGCAAGGCGGCGTCTATGCCCTGGTGGGCCGTGCCGGCCATGGGGTGACCACCCACGTAGTTCGCCCATTGCTGCATCACCGTTGCTACCACGGGCTGCTTAACCGAACCCACATCGGTGAGCACGGTGTCGGGGTGGATATGGGGCAGCAGCGCCTCAACCGTCGCGGCGATCGCCTGAATGGGGGTGCAGATCACAACGAGGTCTGCGCCTGCCAGCGCTTCCATGTCAGTGCTGGCTCGCTGTACCATTCGGCGCTCCAGGGCGCGGTCACAGACAGCCTGACGCCGGCTAATGCCGATCACCTGGTACCCCGCAGCCGATAGATCGATTGCCATGGAGCCTCCGATCAGGCCCAGCCCAATAATGCCAATTTTCATCATCTCTTCCTTGTTCACTGAGATCGTGCCTTAGTAGCGGTTCCCCTAATGGGGGTGTGTCACAATAAGATGCACTGTAGATGTACTGCTCACGTCACGAGAGGTCACCAGACCGTTGATCGAGGTAGAGGTTCACCAGCAGCTTCGCGCGTTTCTGCGGGAGCAAGGAGCGCCTGTCTGGCCCCACCATTTAACGATGGCTAGGCTGGTAGCGCGGGCGTTTCGTCTGCAGCGCAGCGCCTTGATTCAAGCCGGGCCTCCCTCTGGCCTCTATGGGTGCCACCGCCTCAGCTATTTGCTCCCGGCCATGGTCTGGCCCGAGCCGGTGATTGTGGTTGCCCCCCAGAAGCTGCAGCAGCGGCTGTTGGCGGTAGAGATTCCCCGATTGAAGCAGTGGATGGTAGCCTCTAAACCCATCCACAAGGGCGATCGCTGGCCCTCCCCTCGCTTTGACGGCATTTTGATCATGACGCCAGAGGCATGGCTCACCGATCGGTTGACCCGGCAGCAGCTACCCAATGGCATCCTAACCTTAGTCGATGCGGCTGACGACTTAGAAACACACATCCGCGATAGCCTCTCCTGCCGGCTGACGGCTGACCACTGGCAGGCGCTGATGCTGGCGCGCCCAGAGCAGAGTAGCTTAGTTCGCGAAACCCTGGTGCAGCTCACCCACAAGCTGTTTCAGCATCCCCCTAACCCCTATGGCTGCTATCCCCTAGATCAGCCCGAGAAGCAGGCGCTGCTGACACTGTACCAGGCCCTGCAGACCTCGCCCCGTGCGATCGCCGATGCTTCCAGCCCTACTGATAGTTGCGGGGCCGACGTTGCGTCCTTCAGTAAGGCAATGGGGGACACCCTTGAAGACTGCCCCGTTTGGCAGCTCCTGTTTACCCACCTGCAGCAGACGAACCACCTTGCCTGGGCGACCTTGTCGCGGCGGCAGGGGCAATTTACCCTCCACAGCGCCCCCATCGACGTGGCCCCGCGGATGCAGCTCGTCTGGCAGCAGCAGCCCTTTGTCCTGGTGGGCGGAGCCCTAGACCAGCAGAGCGAAGCCACAATCTACCGAGAGCGGCTGGGGCTTCCGGACCTCACCTGCGTCAAGTTCGCTCCCGATCGCCGCCACGAGTCGGTGCAGCTCTACCTGCCCGATCGACTGCCCATGCCCAACACGCCGCAGTTCCAGACGGCGATGCTGGCTGAAATCCGCTCCATACTGGCGCTCACCCCCACAGGAAACGGGCTGATTGTGCTGCTGGTAAACGACGTCCCGCTGAAGGCCCAGGTAGGCGCGGCCTTGGCCGCTGAATACGGCTCGCGGGTGCAAGTGGAGCGCACCTGCCCAGACGAGACAGGTATTTTGGTCACCGGCTGGCGCTACTGGCGCGAGCAGCAGGCGGTACTGCCCCTGCCCCAGCTGCTGGTGGTCACCACGCTGCCCATTCCCTCCCTAGAGCATCCCCTGGTGGCTGCTCGGGTCGCCTACTACAAGTCCCGGCGCCTCAACTGGTTTACCCACTACCTGCTGCCAGAAACCCTGAACGAATTGCAGCGGGCGATCGCCCCCCTACGTCAGGAGCAAGGGATTGTGGCCCTGCTAGATAGCCGGGTCAACCACCGCAGCTACGGTCACCACATCCTCACAGCCCTCAGTCCCTACAACCGTCTGGGGTACCTGGATGGCACCTCCTTTGCCGAGCCCAATGTCTCCTACTAGCGCCGGACGATTTACGTAGATTTACAGCTATAGTGCAGGATAAGTGGCCCCTTCAACGCCCCTGGTTTCTGTAGATCTGCGGTAGTAAAACTGCGGAGCGCCCTTTAAGGTCATGGATAACCCTTGACTGGCACCGCGGATCTATGGGATCAACTCAACCACGCCACCAGCCCGCAATTCATCTGCACAGTAAGTCCTCTTCAGATGACGCAACGGGCGCTTTTTTGAAAGAGATGGCGCGGTACCCTCTGCTGACGGCAGAAGAAGAGATTGCCCTAGCCCGCCGCGTGCAGCGCCTCAACCGAATCAATGACGCGGAAACGCAGCTGCAGCTCGAGTATCAGCGCCTGCCCTCGCTATCAGAACTGTCAGCAGCTCTAGAGACCTCACCGCAGCAGCTTGAGCGCCAGCGGCGGGAGGGCAACCAGGCAAAGCTGACGATGGTGCGCTCCAACCTTCGTCTGGTGGTTTCCATTGCTAAGCGCTACCTAAATCGCGGCATGCCGTTTCTCGATCTGATTCAGGAGGGCAGCTTAGGGCTGCACCGGGCGGCGGAAAAGTTTGACCCAGAAAAAGGCTACAAGTTCTCCACCTACGCCTACTGGTGGATTCGTCAGGGCATCACCCGGGCGATCGCCAACGATGCCCGCACCATTCGCCTGCCAATTCACATCAATGACAAGCTGAGCAAGCTTAAAAAGACCCGCCAGGATTTGCAGTACCGGCTGCAGCGCTCCCCGACCGACGCCGAGCTAGCGGAGGCTCTGGAAATGCCGGTCCC
>JBCCAG010000167.1:0-6729 GCA_039814955.1 Cyanobacteria bacterium P01_A01_bin.135 | reverse complement strand
GTCAAGAGCTGGTTCAGCGTCTGCTCCCGCTCATCGTTGCCGCCGCCAAGGCCTGCGCCCCGCTGGCGACCCACGGCGTCAATCTCGTCAATGAATACGATGCAGGGGGCGTTGGTCTTGGCCTGTTCAAACAGGTCCCGAACCCGAGAGGCACCCACACCCACAAACATTTCCACGAACTCAGAGCCAGAGATTGAGAAGAAGGGTACGCCCGCCTCACCCGCAACCGCGCGAGCCAGCAGGGTTTTACCGGTACCCGGAGGACCCACTAGCAGCACGCCCTTGGGAATCTTGGCTCCCACGGCGGTGAACCGGTCGGCGTTCTTCAAAAAGTCCACGACCTCGGTAAGCTCTAGCTTGGCCTGCTCAATGCCAGCCACATCGCCAAAAGTCACCTGGGTCTGGGGCTCCATCTGCACCCGGGCCTTAGACTTACCGAAGTTCATGGCCTGGCTGCCAGGGCCACTCTGAGCACGGCGCAGGACGAAGAACAGCACCAGCAGCAGCAGGAAGGGAATCAGTAGCGTGCTCAGTACCCGGAGCAGCACGTTCTCCTCTGCTTGGGGAGAGACGGTAATGTCAACATCGTTGTCCACCAGAGTGTCGAGTAGGTCACCGTCTGGCAGCAGGTCAACGCCAAACTTCTCGCCGTCTTGCGCCGTGGCGATCGCCCGAGATCGGTCAGCGCTGATCAGCACTTTTTCTACTCGGCCCTGCTCAACTCGCTGCAGGAAGTCGCTGTAGGCCCAGCGGCCCTGAGCCGGCGGCTGGCGATCTAATAAAGCCGTCGCCAGAAAGATGATGACGACCACTAAAAGGGCGTAAAGCCCCGCATTTCTCCACCGTTTATTCACTTGGAGCTGTCCTCCTAACGTCGTTTAAAGCTATTGGTGCGCGTTTTGTAGAGATATTGTTAACTTATATTAACTTATCTTAGAGGGCGGTGTAGCGCTCCGCCAGATAGACCTTACCTGTTCCCTTGGTAAACGGTCATGAATTGCGAATATTAATTAAGTCTAGCATTTCGCCCTTAACGTGCTCTGGCTGACCGCCTCAGCTGGAAGCACTGGTATAGAAGCGGAGGGCAAAGCGCCAGAACGCCTGGGAGATGAAAAATAGGGCTGCCGCCAAGACAAAGGCGATCGCCAGCCAGTAGGGCTCGGTGCGGTTGAGCAGCACCTGGGCGGGAATGGTGGTCAAGAAGGTGACCGGCACCACAAAGGTGAAAAATACCCGGTAGATCGCCGGGTAGGCGACGATGGGGTAGCGCCCCGCCTCTAGCAGACCCCGCAGCACCTCAGTGACGTTGTAAACCTTAACGAACCAGATGCTGGTAGCCCCCAAAATAAACCAGATACTGTACAAGCTGAGAAAGCCAGCCAGCAGCGGCAGCAGCCCCAGCAGATAGTTCTGGGGCGCTAGGCCAAGCTGGGTGCCCGCGTAGCCGATGATCACCAAACCGAACACCATATCGGGCACTCCCCAGGGGGACACCGTGCGGGTACTGAGCCAAAACTGAGAGCTGATCGGCTTCAGCAACACAAAATCCAAGGTGCCCTGCTGCACATGGCGGACAATGCGGCTGAGGTTGGGGGCCAAAAAGGTGGCGGCGAACCCCTGCAGCAGGGTAAATAGCCCCAGGACGATCAGCGCTTCAGTCCATGACCAGCCGCTGAAGCGGTAGTCGGTGCGATAGAAGAGAAACAGGCCAAACAAGCTTCCAGCTAAGCCCCCCAAGCTGGTGAGGCTAGCAATCACCACATTCAGCCGGTACTCTAGCTCAGCCGCGATCGCCGCCCCCCAAAACAGCCGCAGCACCCGCCCGTAGCGCGCCAGGGCATGGCCGGGATTCAGGGCAGTCTGACGATTTGAGCTTGGGTGGCTGGGGGGCATAGCGGCGGTAGGGCAGCGGCGATCGCTGGATTACTCAAGATTACTCAAGACAAGATCGGTTTGCATCGCAGATTACAGCTTAGACTATGCCATAGCCGGTAGTGGTTATAGAGGCGATCGCCGCCCGCTACTCTACATCCCCTCACTTCAACCGATACCTATGGACTGGTGGCAAAAGCTCAAAGACAACTCCCTGGCCCGTTTGGGGTTGGCAATTCTAGCAGTGCTGTACAGCGCCGCCCTCGCTGCCGAATTCGTTGCGCCCTATGACGCCTACAGCACGCAGCCCAATGGCTCCTTTTTGCCCCCCACCACCATTCACTGGCGGACGCCCCAGGGCAATTTTATTGGCCCTCATATTTATCCTACGGCCCTTGGCCCAGTCGACCTAGATACCGGCGAGCGGGAGCTCCAGGCGGATTACAGCCAACCCGCGAGGCTCGGCCTATTCGTCCGCGGCCCAGAGTACCGCTATCTGCAGCTTCAGCTTCCCTTCCCCACCCAGCTTTCGTTCTCAGACCCGGCCTTTGAAGATTTAGAGCTGTTTCCCGGGATTGCGGGGCGGCGTCACCTGTTTGGGGTGGTGGGGGAGGAGAGCGAAGCGCGCATCAACCTGCTGGGCACCGATGAGCAGGCCCGCGACCAGTTCAGTCGCTTGGTATACGGCAGCCGCATTAGCCTCAGCATTGGCCTAATCGGCATTGCCATTTCTTTTCCGTTGGGGATGCTGGTGGGGGGGATTTCCGGCTACTTTGGTGGCATGGTGGATGCCGTACTGATGCGGCTGGTGGAAGTGCTGATGACCATCCCCACCATTTATCTGTTGATCGCCCTGGCGGGGATTTTGCCCGCGGGGCTGAGCAGCTCTCAGCGGTTTGCCCTGATTGTGCTAATTACCTCGTTTGTGAGCTGGTCGGGGCTAGCGCGGGTAATTCGCGGGCAGGTGCTCTCCATCAAGCAGCGGGCCTTTATCCGAGCGACGCGGGCCATGGGGGGGCGATCGCTGTATACGATTGTGCGCCACGTGCTGCCCCAGACGGCTACCTATGTGATTATTGCGTCGACCTTGGCGATACCGAGCTTTATTGTGGCGGAGGCGGTGCTGAGTTTGATTGGCCTGGGGATTCAGCAGCCGGACCCCTCGTGGGGGAATATGCTGTCCCTGGCGACGAATGCGTCGGTGCTGGTACTGTATCCCTGGCTGGTGTGGTCGCCGGCGTTTTTGATTGTGGTGACGGTGCTGGCGTTTAATTTGCTGGGGGATGGGTTGCGGGATGCGCTGGATCCACGGGATATGAAGCGATAGCAGGGCTGGTTTTTTGCGGTGATGTGATGCCAATGCCTCTAGCTGTTCTGCTCTAGATAGTTCTCTAGCAGATCGACGGCTTCTAGGATGCCGGGGATGGGGGTGGGGCATTTCAGGAGCACTTTGGCATCGTCCAATGCGCCGCTCATAACGGTGGGCAAAGCGTCCTGAGCGATTAGAGTTTGGAGGCCCGCCAATCCGGATTCTCTTTCGCCTAAAGCAATTCTATAGAGCGAGATCATGGCATTGTTCCAGTCGTTGTTGCGAGCATAGAGTGGTATAGTCTGCTGCCAAATGGTTCGCGCATGAACAAGGTCGTTTCTTAGAGCAAAGACGATGCCTAAGTTACTTTGATAGATCGCGTCTTTTCCATCTATGGTGATTGCTCGCTCAAAATACTTCTCTGCTTCATCAAGGCGGTTTTGAGTAAGGTGTAGCCAGCCTAAGCCATTATGCGGAGAGGCGAGTTTAGGGTCGAGTTCGATTGCCTTGTTGTAGGCAGCGATCGCCTTGCCATACTCTCCCTGTGAGTGATAGACATTGCCTGAGCCATTATGTGGAGAGGCAAGTTTAGGGTCGAGTTCGATTGCCTTGTTGTAGGCAGCGATCGCCTTGCCATACTCTCCCTGTGAGTGATAGACATTGCCTGAGCCATTATGCGGAGAGGCAAGTTTAGGGTCGAGTTCGATTGCCTTGTTGTAGGCAGCGATTGCTTTGTCGTACTCCCCTCGTGCCTTGTAGAAGATGCCTAAGTTATTGTGCGGAGAGGCAAGTTTAGGGTCGAGTTCGATTGCCTTGTTATAGGCAGCGATTGCCTTGTCATACTCCCCTTGTGAATCGTAGGCATTGCCTAAGTTATTGTGCGGAGAGGCAAGTTTAGGGTCGAGTTCGATTGCCTTCTGGCAGGCAGCGATTGCCTTGTCATACTCCCCTTGCGAACCGTAAATAGCACCCAAGCCGTTGTGCGGAGAGGCATACCTAGGATCGAGTTCGATTGCCTTGCTATAGGCAATGATCGCCTTGTCATACCCCTCTTGTGAATTGTAGACGTTGCCTAAGCCATTGTGCGGATAGGCATATTTGGGGTCGAGTTCGATTGCCTTGCTATAGGCAGCGATCGCCTTGTC
Source organism: Cyanobacteria bacterium P01_A01_bin.135 (assembly GCA_039814955.1). Classification (GTDB taxonomy): domain Bacteria; phylum Cyanobacteriota; class Cyanobacteriia; order CAKZMO01; family CAKZMO01; genus JBCCAG01. Next base: position 2,403 of record JBCCAG010000167.1, on the reverse strand, counting down.
ATACTCCTCTTGTGAATCGTAGACGTTGCCTAAGCCATTGTGCGGATAGGCATATTTGGGGTCGAGTTCAATTGCCTTGCTATAGGCAGTAATTGCCTTGTCATACACCTTGAACTTAGCTTGAATTGCACCCAATCCATACCAGGCAAATTTGTTGTTAGGGTCCAATTCCGTCGCCAGCTCAAACGCTCGCCGAGCCAGTTCAGACGCAATACTCGTCCCCCGCTCCCAGCCTACCTGAAAGCCCAAGTTATCCAAAGCACTGCTTAAGTTACTGGCCAAGGTCTGTGCGTCACTGGGTAACTCACACTGCGTTTTCTCATACGTCGCAAAAGCCTTTTCATACTGCTCCTGCCGGTAAAGCAACCACCCCCGCTTCAGCCCTAAAATTGCCCGGTGCTCTGCCTCATCAGCCCTACTCAACCAGCCCCACTCTGCTAGCTGATCTAGCTCCTCAAGCAGCGCCGCCTCCGCCTCTACTTCCGCCTGTCGCCCTGCACCTTCCTTTAATAGCTTTAGCCGCCCCTGCTCCGCCGCCGAGAATTGAGCGCTAAAGTCATCCACCACCTCCAGCAACTGCCGCGTCCAGCGCGGGCTATACTGCCACCCCTTCACGAACCAGGGCACCAAGCTGCGCCAGCCAGCCTGGTTCTGCAGGCCGTCATCCTGCCAAAAGCAGTGGTGCACATAGTCCAGCAGCAGCTCCGCGCAGTTCTCATCCGCCAGCCAATCCGCATGGTCCGTCAGGCCCTGGGCCGCCTGCTCAAGCTGCAGTTCTAGCCAGGTCAAGGCCCGGCGGTTCATCTCCTGCAATATCGCCTCAGAGCGGTTCACCGAAGCCAGCAGGTGCGCCTTCAAAAAGAACCGCAGCTTATTATCAAGCTGCAGCTCATCCCGCAAAATAAAAGAATAGCGCTGCCGCAGCTCCTGCAGCCTCGGCTCCAAATCCGCCACATCCAGCATTGACCGCAGCAGGCTAGCTGAAGGTCGGCGCATCAGCACAAAGGCAAACACCGCCTGCCGGTCAGCGCGGTGCTCCTCGCCTAAGCAATGCATCAAAAACCGCTCACTCATGGCGCGGATGATTTTGTAGTGGATGCTGCCTGTCCCTGGGTCCTCTGGCGGCGCAACGATGTCTTCAAACGGCACCCCGGTATCCCACAGCTCCGCCGCTAGGTTAATTACAAACGGAATGCCCCGGCTGAACTGCGCCAGCGTTTCCACCTGATCATCGCTGAGGGGGCGATCGGGCACCTTTTGGTCAAAAAAGGTCTTCAGTTCCTCATGGCCAAACTCCCGCAGGCGAGTGGGGTACACCTGCTCTGAAAAATCCTGGCGATAGCCCCGGAAGTACTGCTGCCCGCGCTGGCCGCTGTCCGCTAGGTTGGCCCGCCCCGCCAGCACCCAAACGGTATTGCCGCTGCTAGCGCGAATCACCTGCCGCAGGGCGTAGTCGCACAGCATTTGGTCCACAATCTCGTAGGTGTCTAGAATCACCACCAGCGGTCGCTTCTGCGCCGCCGCTGCAATGCCTTGACCTAGGGCTGTTGCCAGCTTCTCTTGAGCGCTGCCGTAAAGGGCTCGCTCCTCCGGCGTCAGCGCTTTACTCACCAGCCGGTTCACCTGGGATAGCCCCTCCGCGCTGAGCTGAATTCCAGCTTTGGCCAGTCGCTCCACCACCGGCCCGCCCGCTGCTGCTGCCACCGGCCCCGTTTGGGCGGTTGCCGCTGTCCGTACCACCCAGGCCAAGCCTTTAGCCCCCAGGTCCAGTACCTCCTGCTTTAGCGCCGCCTGCCCCGCCTCCGGGGGCCGCTTGCGCTGGGCATCTACTTTCTGCTCTAGGCCCTTAATCTTCTGGGCGAGTTCGGTGTAAGCCTCTATTTCCCCTAAGGAGCACGGCCTGCTCGCCGAACAGATCGGTTTCGGTCTCATCCTTGAAGGTTGTGTAGATGATGGCCGTGCGCCCGCCGCCGATGGCGGAGGCATAGGACTTTGCCGTCTCCAGCGCCGCGCCCCCATTGGCGTCCTGCGCGACGGCGATGAGGTCCGGAATGCCGCGACCATTGCTGAATTCATTTCGGACCGTGTGGCCGGGTGCTTTGGGTGCAACCATGATGACGTCGAGATCACGGCGCGGGACGACCTGGCCGTAGTGGATGGCGAAGCCGTGTCCGAAGGCGAGCGTCGCGCCCTCTTTGAGATTCGGCTCGATCTCCTCACGATAGATTTTGGCCTGCCATTCGTCCGGGGTGAGGACCATGACCACGTCTGCGCCATCGACGGCATCCGATGTCGCCATGCTTTCCAGACCGTCCGCCTTGACCTTCTTATTGGTGGCAGATGTGGGCTTCAGGCCGACCACCACATCCACACCGCTATCGTGCAGGTTCAGCGCATGGGCGC
>JBCCAG010000613.1:0-3029 GCA_039814955.1 Cyanobacteria bacterium P01_A01_bin.135 | reverse complement strand
GCGTCGAGGGGGCCGTGAGCCGCCTGCCGGGCCTCAAACAGCTGCCCGGGGTCCATTGGCGGCCCACGGGGGACATGACGACCGACCTTCCCGAAGAAGTGGCGAACGCCGTCGTCGCACGGTTTTAAGCCGGGCTTAGATCTCGAAAACCCGGCGAGCGATGCTTTCAAGTCTTTCAGCCAGAGATTTCCGACCCATGCTGAACGACGGCCCCGGGGCCGTCCACAGCACCACCGATAGGAGCGCCTTCCATGTGTGGCATTGTCGTCAGTCGAAGTCCCGAGGCCGACCATAGCCGGGTCCGCCGGCGCGGCCCCGACCTCAGCCGGACACTCGAGGTCGAAGGTCTCCACATGACCCACCACTTGCTGAGCATCACCGGCGAAGTGACGCCGCAGCCCTTCGTCGACGGCGATGTCGTGTGTCTCTATAACGGCGAGATCTACAACCACCCGTTCGAAGTCTCCGACGGCGAGGTGCTGATTCCCCTCTACCGGCGCCACGGCGTCGACTTCGCGGCCCACCTCGAGGCCCAGGCTTCAGCGGCTCGGTCACTATTGGCCTGCGCGGCCTGGCGACCCAGAGCCCACGCCTGCTGCCACCGTCCCCAGCGACAGTACTGGTATAGCAGCGGGTCTAGGGCATGGCAGAGCTGCAGGGTATCGGTCCAGCGCTGCTGCTGCGCTGAGCGCTCAGCGAGCCGCCACAGGTCGTCTAGGGCTGCTAGGGTATCTGGCTCCGCCATTTCCCCTGAGGCTGGCATCCGCCCGTGCTGCGCTGTGGCCCAGCTAGAGAAATACTGCAGCGCCCGGTCGTACCAGGGAGCCAGGTCCCACACCTGCTCTAGGGGAGCCAGCAGGTTGCTGGCCAAGCGTAGGCGATCGCCCGTTGCCCACACCAGGCCCCGCTGCTGCAGGTCGTCCGAGATTTGCTCCACCCCAGCGATCGCCTGCAGGTGATGGGTCTGGAGGCCCACTGGGCCAAACACCGCCAAAGTCGCCATGACGCGGCGCTCTTCGTCCGTCAGGTTACTGGCGGCCCGCATCACCAGGGCATCGGGGGAGAAACCGGCGTCAATTTGCTGATTCAGCTCCGCGAAAGAAGACTGGCCCCGGCGGACAATCTCCCCATGCTGAATTAGCAGGGCGGGGTTGCCGGCTAAATGGCGGCACAGATCCATGGCGGTCCGTTGCTCTTCCGGCGCTAGGGCGCGGCCCAGCCGCATTTCGATAAAGGTGAGAGCCTCGTGGTCTGAGAAGGCCCCTAGAGAGATTACCTCACCGTGGTCTAGCAGCAGGCATTCTGGGCCAGCCAGGACCAGGGGTAAGCTATCCAGCAGCGGCTCGGGGCTGTCGGCCACCTCCACCTGGTCAATGATGGCTAGGCCGTTGCGGCGGCGCAGGGCCTGACGAATTTCCGGTAGCGTCGGCTTAACGGTTAGGCTGTTGTCGCTACCGTAGAGGGCCTCAAACAGATGCTGCAGCAGGTCGAGGCTGGGGGTGTTGTAGCCCTCTACGTAGATGATGCCGTCGCCGAAGCGCTGCTGCACGGCGGGCTGTTGGGCCAGGTGGCGCAGCACGGTGGTTTTGCCGCTGCCCGAGGGGCCATACACCTGGAGCATGGTGCCGGCCTGGACCGCCTGGGTTGCTTCGTGAAGGACCCCCTGGCGATCAAACAGCTCCTGGGCCGCTGGTGGAGCCGCTGACCGGGGTACCCAGCGCTGGGGGCTGGGGGTGGTGGCGTCGATGCGCAGGCCGTGGCTGGTCCATTGGGTGCTGTAGCTACCGGTCATCACCCGGCGGGGGGAATCGGCGGGGGGAATGGCCTTGGCGGTAATTGGGGTGGGGGGCGCTTGCCGCAGTCGGCCCCGGTAGCTCCACAGAGGCTCCCCCGCTTCCGTAGGGTTAGAGGAGTAGACGGCGTATACTTTGATGTCGAGCTCACTAACCCCCGGAATCTGAATCTGCTGGAGCCCGGATTTGATGAACCGCACCAAGCTATCCTGCTGCCCCGGCTGGCCGTAGAGCACGAGGTAGAGGCATGCCCCCTCGATGTGAGCCTCCACCGCTGTGCGGGACGGCAGCAGCGATCGCTCAATGAGGGCAGCGATCGCTGCTGCGTCTCCGGCATAGGCGGCGCTGAGCTGCTCTTCGGACTGAATATCGCCACGCGTGGTGCGTTTGATCTGCATCATTTAGTAAATCCCCTTACCCAAAGCGGCCACCCCGCCGCTAGCTGCGGTCTGCGGGGCCGATCTATTACTGTTATTTGGCTTATGTTTGGCTAATGGCCCCATCGATATATCTCTGGGACCTAAGGTCATCAATGACCCCGCCAGCTATCCGCCTATTGATATTGTGTGGCCGGCCTATATTCCGGCGGCGATCGCCCTGTGGCACTCCCTGTAGTGGTTTCGGGCGAGCGGTCTTAAATCCTCTGTAGCCGCTAATTTCCGTCAGCGGCACGGCGGTTTGGGTAGATGGGGCTTGTGCCAGCTATGACGTTGGCTAATGTTGCGCTGGTTCCGCTACTGCTAAGCGGCCAACCCTCAGGTCAGCCTAAAAATAAACCAAAGGTCTCCCAGGTGAATCGGAAAGCGCTAACGAAAGCCTCCTTGAAGAGCCAGTTTGCCTGTGCCTAGGTAGCCAAGCGAACTGGTGCCCCGATTCCTCAGGACGAAGGCTATACCAGTGTAGACAATAGCAAGGGTAGCCGATCAGGATAAAACGACCAGGCTATATCCACTGGCTGCGCTAAACATGCGCTGCAGCCAATGGACAGATGCGATGTAAGTGGCTGGCCACAAGTAAATGCTAGCCGGGGGGCAAACCCCCTGGTAGCGTCATTTATTTATGGCCTCCTACCTTAGTTGAAGCAGACCTATTCGTGCCGGATGGCTAGAGCAATCCCACAAAGTGCAAGGGACCCTGCCCGCTCATTAGCTCCACCATCAGTGCCAAAAAGCCCAGCATCGCCAGCCGGCCGTTCCACACCTCGGCGGCGGTAGTCAGACCCCACTCCCACTTCTC
>JBCCAG010000259.1:0-5461 GCA_039814955.1 Cyanobacteria bacterium P01_A01_bin.135 | reverse complement strand
CTTAAAGCGCTCAAGGGTGAAGCGGCTTGGCTCACTGTTCCAGCCCGTTGGGCGCTGTGGCGGCGACTAACCCGGGATCACCCAGCCCTGCTGAGCTTGCCGCTTGCCTTCACCCGTCCCAGCATCCGCCGCAGTTTAAGTCGGTTGAAGCAACTCTTCTCTGACCAAGCGATCGCGGAAAGGCCACGGCCCCTCAGCTATCAGAAACAGGCCCAGAAACAGGTGCTGACAAAACCGGAGACCGGCGAAGAGGTTCACGCTAGACCTAAGTAGGTTCGGTAAGCCTCACCGTTAGGAGCCGCATCCCAGCAGCACCCACGCTACTATGGTGTCTATATAACGATACCGCGATCGCGTCATAGGTTATGACCTCACCCATTAAAGCTGTTCAGTCGCCCTACTACGGTGGGGATGCCGCATACCGGACCCCGCCCCCCGATCTGCCCTCCCTGCTCCTCAAAGAGCGGATCGTTTATTTGGGCCTACCCCTATTTTCCTCTGACGACGCTAAGCGGCAGATGGGGGTCGATGTTACCAAGCTGATTATTGCCCAGCTTCTCTACCTACAGTTTGACAGCGCCGAGAAGCCCATCTTTTTCTACATCAACTCCACCGGTACCTCCTGGTACACGGGCGACGCCGTTGGCTATGAGACTGAGGCCTTTGCCATCTGCGACACCATGCAGTATATCAAGCCGCCTGTGCACACCATCTGCATTGGTCAGGCCATGGGCACCGCCGCCATGATTCTCTCTGCCGGCACTAAGGGCTTTCGGGCCAGCTTACCCCATGCAACCATTGTGCTTAACCAGGCCCGCTCAGGGGCTCGGGGTCAGGCGACAGATATTCAGATTCGTGCCAAAGAGGTACTGCAAAACCGTCAGGCGATGCTCGACATCCTGTCGGGGACCACAGGCCAGGCCGCTGAAAAGCTCGAGAAAGATACTGACCGCATGCTCTACATGACGCCGGAAGAAGCCAAGGACTACGGCATTATCGACCGCGTCTTGGAGAGTGCGAAAGAGCTGCCGCAGCCGATCCCCGCTGGCGTTGCCTAGCCCCTATCAAAGAACATACTGGTCTTATCACTATGCCTGTCGATCGCCCGCTTCGGGTTCCCTACAATATCCCTGGCAGTCAGCAGTGGCAGTGGATTAATATCTACACCCGCATGAGCCAGGAGCGGATTATCTTCCTCAATCAGCCCCTGACGGATGGGGTCGCTAACTCTATTGTCTCAACCCTGCTGTACTTAGAATCGGATGAACCCGGCAAGCCGATTTACCTGTACATCAATTCCTTGGGTGACCCGGTGAGTGCGGGGCTGACATCAGCGGCAGCGGGAATGTCCTCTGTGATGGCGGGGCTGGCCATCTACGACACCCTGCAGCACATCAAGTCCGAGGTAGTGACCATTTGCCTGGGGCAGGCGGTGGGCATGGCGGCGATGCTGCTCTCCTGTGGGACCAAGGGCAAGCGAGCCAGCCTGCCCCACGCCACCATCGCCTTTAACCACCCCACCACGGGTACCCGGGGTCAGGCCACCGATATTGAAATTAGCGCGGCCCAGGTGCTTGACAAGCGTAGCCTCGTCCTTGACATCTTCGCCGAAACTACAGGGCAGTCTGTAGAAAAGCTGGAGCAGGATATGAACCGCATGTTCTACATGTCGCCCCAGGAAGCCAAGGATTACGGCTTGATTGACGAAGTACTGCATTCTCGCTAGCGCTAGCGTTATTCACCCCTATTTCACCAGGTTAATCTTATGCCTATTGGAGTTCCCAGCGTTCCCTACCGCCTGCCCGGCAGCACCTATGAGCAGTGGATCAGCATCTACGAGCGGCTGTTTCGCGAGCGCATCATCTTTTTAGCGGAAGAGGTAGACGATGGTATTGCCAATGCCATTGTGGCCTACATGCTCTACCTCGATTCTGAAGATTCCACCAAGCCCATTTACCTCTACATCAACTCCCCAGGGGGCTCGGTAACCGCAGGCATGGCCATCTACGACACCATGCAGCACATCAAGTCCGAGGTGGTGACCATCTGCGTGGGGTTAGCAGCATCAATGGGGGCATTTCTGCTGGCGGCGGGCTCACCGGGTAAGCGGCTGGCGCTGCCCCACTCCCGAATCATGATCCACCAGCCCCTGGGAGGTATCGGTCGTAGCCAGGCGTCGGACATTGAGATTGAGGCGCGGCAGATTCTGCGGGTGCGGCAGGAGCTGAACGAGATGCTGGCCCACCACACCGGGCGATCGCTAGAGCAAATTGAGAAAGACACTGACCGGGACTACTTTCTCTCTGCAGCTGAGGCTGAGGCTTATGGCCTGATTGACCAGGTGGTTGAGACTCCCGCCGAAGCGGCCTAGTCCTCCTCCATGGACTTGGCAACGTGCTATCGACTCCTGGAGCTTCCGGAGGGTGCGACCGTTGCCCAAGTCAAGGCATCTTACCGGCGGCTGGCGCGGCAGCTACATCCAGACGTTAGCGTGGCTGACGCCTCCGCCGATCGCTTTATTCAGCTCACCGACGCCTATAAAGCCTTAGTGACGGCGCTGGCTACTAGCCAGCCACATACTGCGCCACCGGTAAACGCTGCGCCGCCGCCAGCGCCTGCTCCCCCTGTGAGCCCGCCCCTCTCTAACGCGGACCGCAAACTCAAGCGCCACGTCTACAGCCAACTGCAGGCCTGCCTCAAAAACCAGCGGTTTGCCCGGGCGGTAACCCTGTCAGAGGCGTTAGCTCAGCGGCTCCCTGGGGACTCTGAGGTCCGTCAGTGGCAGGCGATCGCCTATCAGCGATGGGGCCGAGCCCTGATCACCACCGGTGAGGAAACCAAAGCCAAAGGCTATCTAAAGAAGGCCCTACGCACCGACCCCAATAACCGCGCGCTCTGGTCTGAAGTGGAGCGCGACCTTCGCCGGCTTGACATGCTCTGCCGCTAGCTGGCCTCAGAACCTGGCTCAGCGCCAGATTCAGGGCTCGCTGTCCTAGATCCCGGCTGGCATGACAAGAGGCTTGATGCCATCGGGCAAAATAGCGTGGGACAGGCAGCAGTCTTTTAGGCGATCTGAGTCGATGCGGGCGCTGCGCAGACTGGTGTGGGTGAAGTCGGTCCCTAGCAGATGGGCTTGTTCAAAGTCGGCATCCATTAAGTAGGCGCGCTGGAGCACCGCCGCTGTCAGGTTTGCTTGCCTAAACTTTGCTCCTACCAGATAAGCCCGGCAGAATGCTGCCTGAGTCAAATTGGCCTGGGTGAAATCCGCCGCGTCTAGGTAGGCGCTGGAAAAGTCAGCCCCCTTAAGATTTGCGCCGGCAAAGCTGACGCCCTTGAGAATAGTATTTCTAAAATCAGCCCCCTGCAAATCTTGACCGGAGAAATCTCGGCGGAACAGGTTTTGGCCCATGTAGATGGGGCGGGCAACCGAATCAGCTTGAAGAGGACACCTAGGGGCAACTGCACTGCTGGGGTGGTGCATAACGATAAGGGCTCATTATAGGTTTTTGCAGGTAGCCGCTTGTCTTCTGAGAAATAGGGTGTTTCTGAGAAGCAAAGAGGCCAAATACGATATAAAGCGTTACCGAGGCACCCTTCTCTAAAATAGATGACTCGATACAAATTGTTAAGTATGCCTATGTAGCATTTACATCTACTTTGTGCGATTGGCGCATCGTGCAACTACGGGACGACCTGACGTTAGTTCAACGGCTCCTCTAATCCCACGAACCTAGGCTGCAGAGTTTGGGTACAGTCGCTATCTGGAGGCTGGGTTGGCGCATCGATAAACGCCGCCGAGACCTGTTGAGCGCAGTGGGAATAGGCGATCGCGCCATGGCCGGTATTGGGAAAGGCTACATAGTGAGCATTGGTGAGGGGTGTGAGGGCGAGCTGATTCCAAGAGGGTGGGGTCTGGGAATCATAGGCCCCCGCCATTACCAGGGTCGGCACATCGCTTGCGACCGGCTCATTTTCTATGGCCGCCGCGCGGCCGCTGGGCCATACTGCGCACACGGCTTCTATTTGATTGGTCACCGTCCAGCCAGCTGTCCCCAGCAGCGGAAAGCTAAGTCCCTCATAAATGGCTTGGGCCCGCTCGCGGTCATTGAAGGCAAACTCTTCGTGGCACTCCACCGAGTAGTGCATGCCTTCAGTAGAACCGGAGTTATTGAGGTCTGAGATCACTTCAAAGGCAGCTCGTACTTGGTCGGGGGATAACGCCTCTAGGTCCGCTAGTAGGGTCGTCGCCGGCTCCTCTGTGAAGTAAGCTTCTACGTACTGCTTGAGGGTACCAGCGGTGCGCGGAGCCGCGTTGATTAAATTCAGCTCCAGCAGCGCCTCCTCCCGGATGGGCTCAGGCAGGTCTGAGGCCAGATCGTAGGCGTTGTTGAGCCAGCTATAGCCGGGGCGCTGGCGGACCTCCCGGCGGGCCTCCTCCCGCCACTGGACCTCCACCTGCGATCGCCGCTCTTCAGTCGGTAATGCTGCGGGGTCGGCTGGCGCTGTGGGGTCGCTGTCATCCCGAAGCTGTCCGCTGAGGGCTAGAGCCAGCGTTGCGGTTTCCCCTGCCTCTAGCTCATGGATAATCCGGGGGAAGTAGGGGGCAAACCAGGGTTCCCCATCTAGAAACCGGCTGACTAGCAGCCGCGCAATAGCTGGGGTGACTTGACGCACCACTTGGCCAGAGAAAAATAGCTCAATCGGCTCATCCACCGCGATGGGTGATTCATCTAGGCGAGTCAGCAGCGCTCCAAACCGAGCCTCTAGGTTGGGATATTCGGTGCGGCAGACCGCGTCACGGGTGCAGTCTTCGAACAGCTGCTGAATGACCTCCTCGTTGAGGTTAGTGGTGTTTTCGTAGTTATTGATTTGCACAGGGTAAGCGGAATCTAGCACTACGCTGCGCAGGGTAACGGGACTGGTAGCGGCAGAGACGTAAGGGCCATCGCGCATCAGGGTTAGGGCAAGGCGGGTGCCGTAGGAGATGCCGTAGAGGTTGAAGTGCTGATAGCCCAGGGCTGACACGAGGGCGGTGATGTCCCGCACGTTGTTGACGCTGTTGTACTGGGAGAGGTCGACGCCTAGTCGTGACATGCCGCGGGCGCAGGCGCTCATCGCTATCTGGGTTTGCAGGATAGATGGGGTGAGCTGCTCATCCTCGGCCGCCAGCTCCTCTAGCTGGGATGCGAGCTCTGGGTCGTCTTCAACCTGGGCCGATAGAACCTGAAAGTAGGGATTACAGTCTAGCCGTGAGGAGTACTGAGTCCCCCGCTGGTCAAATAGGACGATATCCCGCGATCGCCGCAGCGTCTGAAAAATATCGGTGCGGTAGTTGAGGCTCCCCACAGCGCTCCCCCCCGGCCCTCCTACGAGGTGAACTACCGGGTCAGGCTTGGGTAGGGGGCTGCTGCTGTGGAGAACGATGTAGGTAATCTCAACCTGGCGGCCTCGGAGAGTAGCG
>JBCCAG010000727.1:0-2470 GCA_039814955.1 Cyanobacteria bacterium P01_A01_bin.135 | reverse complement strand
GGCTAAGCGACTGAATGAGTTTTCTGTGATGGGCCACGCCGCCCCCGCCTCTGACTTCAGCTTGAGCAAGTCTGTGCTTAAATCGGAATTCGACAAGCTCAAGCCCGCCATCACCCAGCGCCTGGAGGCGATTCGCTAGTATCCGCAGAGCCACGTCGCTAGCGTCCAGGAGGGAAGTAGAGCACAGGATGCCAGCTGCGCCGCAGCACTTCCCCGGCAAAACTGGGGGACGAGATCTCGATCAGCTTGCCGAAGCTGTCAGACGATAGGGCGATCGCCGTGATGTCGTACTCCATTGCCGTGTGAAGCAATTCAGGAATGCCCTGCCCTTGCCTGACAATGGTTTCAACGGAGAGACCCACCTCCTCCAGCCTAGGCTTGACCTCGTTGAGGGAGGTTTCTGCCTCTTGCAGCTTGTAGCTCTGCACGTCCTCCAACGCTTTGCGGCTGACATCGTCCACCGAGCGAAATAGGAGACAGCGGGCCAGTGCACCCTCGGTTTGCTCCTTGGCGTAGCGCTCGATGCTGTCAATTAGGTAGCGGGCCGCTTTACTCTCGTCATAGGGGAGGAGCAGATAGCGGAACAGGTGCTGGCACCGTAGATTCAGCTCCTCTATGGTGTAGGTGGAGACTAGCTGCGGGCGGAGAATCAGGAGGGGAACAGTAAGCCGCTTACATAAGCCGATAGTCGTACTACCAAACAGTCGCTCCGTCAGGCGGCTACGGCTGGGCATCCCGAGGAAAACAACCTCAGCCTGATGCGCTTTGATGGCCCGCTCGATGTGGTCTGACGGCTTACCGGACTGCACGTCCACCTCGACCGTCATCCCCTCTGGGACCTCTGACATCGCCGTCGTCAGCCGGTCGCGAACTTCCTGCTCCCGCTCTTCGTCGGGTCTGGGGATTTCTCGGTCTTCTGGCAGGGCCAGGGTATGTAGAAAAGTAATGTGATTAAGACCAGCGGACTTGAGGCTGGGCACGAACTGGACTAAGCGGTGTAGTCCATCTTTGAAGTCGGTGCAGACTAGGGCACGCCGAAACATAACTTACCTTGTCGCTAATGGGTTTGCGATTATTTTGCCCCATCCAAGTCATATTCCGAATCGCTCTGAGGATACGCGATCAATTTCTATAAGCAAGTCTTAACAGGGAATGATCAAATAAATATAAGCACGTTAGGCAGGCCCCGGCATCCCCAGCCCCTTTCCCAAGGGAACTAGGCAAGAGAAGGAGGTCCCCTATCGCTTTAGGTGTGGTTAGTCGAACTTTGGCCCAGACTCGATGCCCCACTCGCACTTAATGAAGTGCTTATACATAGTCTCGCGCATCATCATCTGCTCGTACAGTTTTACCAAGAACTCCTGGGCTTGCTCGCGGCTCATGTGGGAGACCTGGGTTTCAAACGATCGAAGGTTAAACTGCTGCTCTAGGCTCAGCTCATTGTACTGCGACATAACTTAATACTCCTCGATTGAGAACTGCAATAGTGAGTACTACATAGTCAGCGGGAAAACCCCCGCTTCTTGTTACAAATCATAACAACTGTTTGACAAAAATCGCACTACTCCTATGGGTTAATCTGGATGACCATCAAACCCGCCTGGAGCCAAGGCCCCGAATGGCAAGGGTTTGACTCCCTATTTCTAGCAAATGAAGAATTGTAAAATAGTTTGTGATGAACCAAGACTCTATGCATGGGGCCTGAGATATAGCGCTAGCGCCCCTCAGCAGACAGGCAGGCAGCCGGTAGCGCGCTTTACGCGCTCTTGAAAAGCCGGTCTAGGTCGCTCCGCTGTCACGCTTCGCATCGCCCTGATAATCAACCACAACTACGGTGACATTGTCTCGTCCACCCTGTTCCTTGGCGGCTTCTACTAGTAGGGTGGCGGTCTGCCTGCCGCTGCTCGTCGCTAGATGGGCTGAGATCGTATCGTCTGGCAGCTCTTCAGTCAGCCCGTCGCTGCACAGAAGCAGGCGATCGCCTACTTGTAAGGTGAGGGGGGTAAGGTCTATCTGGTCTAGGTCTTCTCGGCCCAGGCAGTGGGAGAGAATATGTCGCCACGGGTGCAGCCGGGCATCCTCGCGGGAGAGTTCCCCTAGACGAATGGCGCGGGCTACCCAAGTGTGGTCCTCGGTCACCGCCTTGAGCTGGCGATCGCGGAACTGATAGAGCCGGGAGTCTCCCACATGGGCACACCAGACGCCATCATCTCGAAAGACCACCGCCAGCACCGTGGTTCCCATATCGGCGCGGCTGGGATAGTGCTGCTGGTCTGTCAAAATTGCCTCATTGGCGCTGTCAATCGCCAGCTCAAGCAGCTTGGGAGAGGGCGTCTCGGAGGTCCAATGCTCGCCCAGACAATCACGAATCGCGCTGACTGCGAGGCGGCTAGCTTCCTCCCCACCCGCATGTCCACCCATGCCGTCAGCCACAATGCAGAATCGCCCCGCTGGATCAATGTAGTAGCTG
>JBCCAG010000830.1:0-2066 GCA_039814955.1 Cyanobacteria bacterium P01_A01_bin.135 | reverse complement strand
GGAGCGCCAGGCCCTCAATGTGTTTCGCATGCGGCTGATGGGGGCGGAGGTCCGCCCGGTGGAAGCGGGTACCGGCACCCTGAAGGACGCCACCTCTGAGGCCATCCGCGACTGGGTGACCAATGTGGAAACCACCCACTATATTCTGGGCTCAGTGGCCGGCCCCCACCCCTACCCAATGATGGTGCGCGACTTCCACGCGGTCATTGGAGAAGAAACGCGATCGCAGTGCCAAGCTGTCTGGGGTGGGCTGCCCGACATTTTGCTGGCCTGTGTGGGGGGTGGCTCCAACGCCATGGGGCTGTTCCACGAATTTATTGAAGATGAATCGGTACGGCTGATTGGCGTTGAGGCGGCAGGACGCGGCGTTGACACCGACCAGCATGCGGCGACCCTTACCCGGGGCCGCGTCGGGGTTTTGCATGGGGCTATGAGCTACCTGCTGCAGGATGAAGACGGCCAGGTAATTGAGGCCCATTCCATCAGCGCGGGGCTAGACTACCCTGGTGTCGGCCCTGAGCACAGCTACCTGATGGCCACCGACCGGGCGGAGTACTACAGCGTTACGGACCAGCAGGCGCTGGAGGCCTTTCAGCAGGTGTCGCGGCTGGAGGGCATTATCCCTGCCCTAGAGACAGCCCACGCCTTTGCTTATTTAGAGACCCTTTGCCCCCAGCTAGCGGGCAGCCCCCGCATTGTGATCAACTCTTCAGGGCGGGGGGACAAAGACGTGCAGACGGTGGCCAAGCACCTGGATATGGGCAACGGCTAGGGGCATCGCCTGCTGCGCCTGCTTGTGACCAATGCTGTAGATTCCCGGTGGGGGCCGCTAGCGCACCGTATCCTTGGTAAGGCCCTGGGCAATGGTCACTAGCTGCAGGCCCGGTGGATAGGCCTGATCATCTTTAATCTGCTGAATGCTCGCTTCCGGAACGGGGAGCTTCATCTGCTTTGCCACCGTCCGCACGATGTCGCCCCGGTCGATGACGCCCGCGACGCTGCCCGCTGGCGAGAGAACCGTGATGTAGGCATTGTCGCTGCTCTCTAGGGTCAAAATAACTTCCGATAGCGGGGTCTGCTCTTGAACCGCGCCGATTTCCTCTAGGGGCCGGGCGATGTCGGCGAGGGTCAACACTTCCCACTGGCTGCGCTCCCGCTGCCGCAGCTCCTCTATGGTCACGAGACCGCGGTAGCGCCCGTCTGAGGCGGCAAAGTAAGCTGTGGGCTGGTTGTCTGCCAGCACATACTGGTCGGCAAACTGCCGCAGGGAGTCCCTGGCATCCGCTACCCGGTAGTCCCGGGTCATGGCGTCGGCGGCGACGAGCTGCATCAGCTTTTCCTGCAGGTCAGCAACTTGGCTGTAGGTGCGGGAGCTACGGACGCCGAACCAGCCCAATAGGGCAATCCACAAAAAGGCAAAGCTCGACTGATTCAAGTAGAGCATCACCCCAAAGGCGATCGCCAAGCCCCCCAACAAAAATCCCGAGCGCGCTGCCCACCGGACCCCCCGGATACGGCTGCCGGTGAACTTCCACACCGCCGCTTTTAGCACCTGCCCGCCGTCTAGGGGCAGCCCCGGAATCAGGTTGAATAGGGCCAGCACCAGGTTCACCCAGGCCAGCCGCTCGGTGATTACCTGGGCTACCGGCACTGGGATGACCTGGGACAGCAGCAGCAGGATGATGAAGAGCACTAGGCTGACGCTAGGACCTGCGATCGCCACCTGAAAGGCCTGCCCCGGCGTTTTGGATTCCTCGGCAATTGAGGCAACCCCGCCAAACAGAAACAGGGTAATGGAGTTGACTGAAATGCCCTGGGAGCGGGCTACCAGGCTATGGCCGAGCTCATGGAGCAGCACCGAGCTAAACAGGAGCAGCGCCATGACGAATCCGGCGACCCACTCTAAGCCGCCCCAGCCTTGATTCTGCCAGGTATAGCTGTAGGACACCGTTACCAAAATCAGTACGAAGAACCACGAGGGGTCAACAAAGAGCGGGATGCCGAATACTACCCCAACGCGCCAGCCTTTTCCCATAGCTCTCAAATCCCTTTCTTTGTAAATCACG